>JASLIR010000449.1 GCA_030152125.1 Alkanindiges sp. | reverse complement strand
TTGACCAATAGCCATTTTTGATTTTGCCCTCAATAAACCGAGCGACCACCGCTTCGAGGGTCGCATCAATAAAGATGCTTGTTGGGTCAATCGGCTCTGGATGATTTGCCAGAAAATCATCTAGGGATGAGTTTTTTAGGTTTTGCTTGTTTTTGGCCCACTGTTCCAGACCTCCTAAATATGTCAGATATTTATGGCGCTCATGGTCAGTAATTGCTTTATTCGCCAAGCGATCACTCATAGTTTTACGGCATCCTGATTGACCAGATACCAAGATAATTAAAGAGCAAGGCATTGCTGACTGCCGCCCTTGGGCATCAACAAAGGGTTGAGCCAGATATGATAGCGTCCCTAAGAGGGACATCATCACCATCTCACTTTTTGCTTGGGTACTATAGGTAATCGCTTCCACCGCCTCCCTAATTAGGGGAGGTAATGCGCTTAATGAAAATGAGGCTCTGGTATGACGCAAATTATGGGTTAATGATTGGGGTGGTTGCCACTGTAAGGTTTTAAAAAGTGGTTTTACGAAACTATTCACGATGTTCTCCAAAATTAATAGGGCTGCTAATTTTTTAGTAAGACATTGAATTTACTTTTTTATTAGTATTTGCTAGCAGCCTTGCCTAGTTAGTTATTGCCTACTTGTTTTTTAGCTTCAATCCAAGCCTCTACTTCAGCTACCACATAGAAGACAGAAGACTGACGGCTCGTTCCAAGCTTAATTGGTTGGGGGAACAAAGGGTCAGTTTTTGTTAGCTTGCGGAAAGCATCCAGTCCCATATTGAGTTTTTTAGCTAGCTCATGCTGGCGAATCAATACAAGCTTGTTTTTGGCTAAGAAGCCATTCATTAGATTCATGGTGTTGTTCCTGTAAAACTATAAAGGTTCAGGGAGCGGTGCTCCCTGCGGTTTTATCAGCCTTCGCCACCTTTCCATTTAGACAAATCCATGTCCGTGTGTTGTTGGTTGATGTCTAAATCATAACATCAAACACATATTTTGCAACTACAAGTTAGTATTTTGTTCGTATTTATTTTTATGCAACCTTGTAGTATCATTTTGCTATAAGCATTTACTGGTACGTTTTATGGACATATCACATGTATCAACCTCTCATGAGTCAGGGAGTGATAAGAAGCATTACTCGAATATCATCACTTCATTGTCTTGTATTTTTGGGTATATGGTTTATCGAGCGAGGCAGAACTCTACTCATACACAGGTTGAATATGCGGCTCAATTCAATATTTCTCACACAGCCTTAATAAAAATTGAAAAAGGTTTTACATCTATATCTTTAGATTTCTTACAGGAATTTGCCTTGTTAACAGGTAATACCTTAAGTGATTTAGAACTGCTAGCTGAAGAGATTCTTGTTGATCTTGCGTCTAAAGGGGTAGAGATTGTTAGCTCTTCAACTTCACAAGCCGTTTCCAATAGGTTAATTAAATTATACGGTAATAAATTTTATGAAAAAGAACTCCAGCCTTTCCATTCCTTGCCAAATGTTTTATTACTAGAGTCACTTGGCAAAGCGATTCACAAAGAATTACACAATAAAATCTTCGGATTAGTTGTTCTAAGTGATGTATCAGGTAAAGAGGCAAAAACCAGAAAGGTAATTCAGACGTTGAAAATTCATAAAATTTATGAGAAAAGCCTTCTGGAAAATTTGGAATTTTATACTGAAATTTCAGGAAAGTAGGTATGGTGTCACCTTTGAGGTGTTGTATTTACCCCTAAATATTTTTTAAATGTTTAGGGGCTATTACAGGTTTTTTTATGCTCGCTTAAGCTGACTCAAAGAGCTTCAAGCTAGATCATCCAGATAATTAGCCCACCATTGCTGCATGGGGGCACGCTCTTCCAGGTGTGCCTCTTTGTCATACACTCCTTTAACGCCCTGTTTAAGGTGTGACAAAGCGGCTTCTACAACTTGAGGCCGATCACTAAAATGTTTGTTCCAGTTTGAGCTTGCAATATGTCTAAAGCCATGAGGTGTTTGTCTATTTTCATACCCCATACGCTTGAGTGCCATGTTCAGCGTATTGTTTGAAATCGGCTTATGAGCATTAGACCGACTTGGCAACAAATAGGGGCTCTCGCCACTGTATGCGAAAAGTTCTTTCAGTAATGTGACTGCTTGATCTGGCAGGGGGATAGCAAACTCGATGCGGCGTTTCATTCGTTCAGCAGGAATGATCCATAACTTATTTTCAAGTTGAAACTCTGCCTTTGTGGCTTCTGCCAACTCACTTGGACGTGGAAACAGCATAGCCAGAAGCTGTAAAGCATTTGCAACATCCTTGCTAGGATAGTTCCTTATCGCCCGCAACAAAGCGGCAAACTCATTCGCTGGCACATGTGGCATGTTTTCAGATTTGGCTTTATCTAGGTACTTGCCTAAACCTTCTAGCGGGTTGTATTCAATGCGTCCAGTTACCCGTGCAAGATCGTACATGTCACGGCACAGGGAGCACATACGATTTACCTGCTCAATGATGCCTTGTTCATTCTGGATCTTTCTAAACAGTTCCATCCATTCCATTGCCTTGATAGAGGCGTATAGCCGTTTTCCAAAAACAGGGATGATATGTTTTTCCAGTGAGCCCCGATTACGCTTCATAGTATCAGCAGTCCATTTGTTAACCTTACTGTCTAAAAACTCGGTCGCTAATTTTTCGAGTGTGTTATTACTCGCTTCAAGTTCAGCCTGCTTTTTGAGCTGTTTGGTTACTATCGGATTTTCGCCGTTAGAAAGAGCTTGGTTTAATTCAGCAGCTTTCTTTCTAGCCAGAGCACCGCTGACTTCTGGATAGCTCCCTAGCCCCAACCAAGACCATTTACCATCTAGCTTTTTATAACGGTAAAGCCAAGATTTGCTATTATCAGGTTTAACGCGCAAATAGAGGCCAAAACCATCTAGCTCCCGGTACTCAGTTGACTCGGACTCCAGATTAAGGATTGTCGTATCGGTTAAGGGGCGCTTCTTTATATCTTTACGTTTCATTGCTTTACATCCTCATGTACACCTTGGATTCAACAAATCCTAGTATGTACAAGGGAGTGTACACAATAGCCCACATTTTACAGCGGCATACAAAGGTATATAACGGTATAAAAAAACCCCTAAGTATTGCTACTTAAGGGTTTCAGTGTCATATCGCGTTATTTAACGGTCTATGATTTTAAGCAAATGGTGGAGATGGCGGGAGTTGAACCCGCGTCCGCCAGCACTACGCCCACGAATCTACATGCTTAGTTATCGTCTATTGTTTTAACCGCTATCAGCCCAACGAACAGGACGTTAGCAGCGAGCTCCTGAGTTTGACACTGTGTCGCGGAGCAAGACACGGTGCGGACCTATGTGCGCGCGCTTCGGTCGGCGTTCCTAACCACAGGTATTCAGGAAAGCGGACAAGCAGCCCTTAGGCTGCTAGAGCGTAGGTTTCGTCGTTTGCGACTATTAAAATGCAAGATTTATTTACGAGAGATAATGCGCTCTCGGCATGCATCATTGAGTTTCATCACCAGCGTCGAAGCCAGAACATCCCCAAGACGAACAACCATCATAGCAGAATGCTATCGGTATCACCATGATTTATGCTGATAAAAACAGCATTCATACATACGACTTATGTTTATAATGGCGACGCATCGCCAGTTTTCAAGTGGCAGGCCGTACGGTAGGCACAGCATAGGAATATTATAAATATGGATTATTTACTGGCTCTGGATCAGGGAACCACTTCAAGTCGCGCCATTATTTTTGATGCCAGGGGGCAGGTGAAGGCCTCGGCACAGCGTGAAGTAACCATTAAAACCCCGCAGCCAGGCTGGGTGGAGCAGGATGCGCAGGAGCTGTGGAATACCCAGATTGGCGTGGCGCAACAGGCCATTGCGGCAGCGGGCTTATTGGCGCAGGACATTGCCAGCATTGGCATTACCAACCAGCGCGAAACCACGGTACTGTGGAATAAAAAGACCGGCATGGCGATTGCGCCTGCCATTGTTTGGCAGGACCGCCGTACTGCGGCATGGTGTGAAGAAGCCAGCCAGCGTATTGACGCCAATATGCTCAGCCGTAAAACCGGCCTGCGTTTAGACCCTTATTTTAGTGCCACCAAGATTGTGTGGCTGCTCAATCATCATCCGGAAGCCAGGGCACTGGCTGCGCAAGGCCTGCTGGCTTTTGGCACGGTGGACAGCTGGCTGGTGTGGAATTTAACCCGTGGCGAGCGCCATGTGATTGACATGAGCAATGCATCACGCACCCTGCTGATGAACCTGAATACCCAGCAGTGGGATGAAGAACTACTGGCACTGTTTGATATTCCTGTGTCTATCCTGCCGCAAATTGTGCCTTCCGGCGGGGTGATTGCCGAAACTGCAGATGGCTTGCTGGGGCGGCGCATTCCAATTGGTTCGGCCATTGGTGACCAGCAGTCGGCGCTGTTTGGGCAGGCCTGCTTCCAGCCCGGTATGGCTAAAAATACCTACGGCACCGGCTGTTTTATGCTGATGAATACCGGTGAGAACCTGCAGGTCAGCCAGCACCAGCTACTTTCCACACTGGCCTGGCAGGCACCGCAGCAAAAAGCCCAGTTTGCGCTGGAAGGCAGCGTATTTATGGCCGGGGCAATTGTGCAGTGGTTGCGTGATGGCCTTGGCATCATCCGCCAGAGTGGCGATGTGGAGCAACTGGCAGCTCAGGTAAAAGATACCGATGGGGTAGTGCTGGTACCGGCCTTTACCGGGCTGGGTGCGCCGTACTGGGATTCCGAAGCGCGCGGCATGCTGACCGGGATGACCCGTGGCACCAACCGTTACCACATTGCCCGCGCGGCACTGGAGGCCATTGCCTTTCAGGTGGCGGATGTGCTGGAGGCCATGCAACTGGATGCGCCCACGCCATTAACCGAATTACGCGTGGATGGTGGTGCCTGCCGTAACGACATGCTGATGCAGTTTCAGGCTGATTTGCTGGGTGTGCCGGTACTGCGCCCTAAAATTCAGGAAACCACGGCGCTGGGTGCCGCGTTAATGTCCGGGCTTGCCACTGGCCTGTTTAAGTCCACCGCGGATATTGCCGACATATGGCAGCTGGAGCGCTGTTTTGAACCAGCGATGTCTACCGATGAGCGCCAGCAGCACCTGGAGCGCTGGCACAAGGCGGTACAACGGGCGCGTAGCTCCTAGTTCATTAGTTTAGCGGGTTATCTTATTTGAGCAGCACCTAAATAACCCGTATAAAGCGCCAGACACCGGTTTGTCTGGCATTTTGTTTAACAAGAATGGCTTGCTGTTATTTACAGGCTGGTTATGATGCCTGTGTGTGGCAGGCTTGTTCTTTTTTTAATAAAAGATAAGTCGAATAGGCCACTGAACCGTTGCCGTGTTTACTTTAAAATTACGCCGCTTGATGGTCTACCATCATCATTTAAGGCATATCTACAGGTATTCTTGTTCAAATGAGTCCATTGCTTAAAGTTAAACAGGCTGTATCCAGCCTGGAACCCGTTAAAAAAATAACCAATAACCGGGTAAGCCGTCAGGCCCGTCAGGTGCTGACCAACGCAGCAGACCGTCTTTTTCGCAGCCAGCAGCTGGCTTTATCTGGTAAAACCCCGTTTGAGGTGGTATACCAGCGCGAAATTATTAGCCTGCGCCACTATGTGGCGGATGCCGGTGTTGCCCCAGCCAAAAAGCACCGCGTGCCTTTGGTCATTGTGCCGCCGTTAGCGGTCAACATGCTGATTTATGATTTATTCCCCACCCGCAGTTTGGTGCGTTTCTTTTTATCGCAGGGCTTTGAGGTGTATTTGATTGACTGGGGTGTGCCGACACGCCGTCAGGCTAAATATAACTTTGGTACTTACATTAAAGTATTTATGCCGGAGTTTATTAACAAGGTGCGCGAGCATAGCGGGCAGCAACAGCTGTCCCTGCATGGCTGGAGCCTGGGCGGGGCACTTTCCCTGTGTTATACCGCGCTGTTTAAGGACAAGGATATTAAAAATATCATGATCCTTGCGTCACCTATCAACACGCATAAATCTGGTTATATGGGCAAGTTTTACAGCAGTTTTACTGCCCCGGCACAGTGGGTACGCAAAAATACCCGCTTCCGTGTGCGTAATTTGCCAAGCAGTGTGTTCCATGTACATGGCTGGCAAAATACCCTGGGCTTTAAGCTGACTGACCCGGTGGGCAACCTGAAAGGCTACTGGGAGCTGCTTAAAAACCTGGGTGACCGCGAGTTTGTGATTAACCATGCTACCGCCAGTTCCTTTATTGACAGCATGCTGGCTTATCCAGGCGGGGTAATGCGTGACATCCTGCTGCGTTTCTGGATTGATGATGAGCTGTCCACCGGCGTGGTGAAGTTTGGCGAGCAGACCGCTTACCTGAAGGATGTGGATTGTTCCTTTCTGGCGATTGGTGGCAGCACCGATATTATTGTGACTGCGGAAGCAGTGCGCCCGGTGATGAACCTGATTAGCAGTGAAGATAAAACCTTTGAGATTGTACCGGGCGGGCATATGGGCATTGTGTCCGGCAGCCAGGCACCGGAAACCGTGTGGCCAGTGGTGGTTGACTGGCTGGCTGGGCGTTCGGATTAGTAGTGTAGGTGGGAGCGGTGGTGAATAAGAGGCAGCTTCCGCCATCGCATATATTTAGATGGATATTCCATAAAATACTGGTATATCCATCTAAGAAACCTTAACTGTCATGATTTGAGCTGGCATAATTAAACTAAATAGCCCTAAATTTATTTGCCTATACCAATTTGCTTCATAAATTCTGCATTGTCCCAAAATAGATATTCTTCATCCATTTGCCCTTGTTTATTCCAGTGACCAATAGTTGCCATTGGTAAGTTGTAGCTTTTCCCTGTAGGCTCGATTTTTGTGCCATCAGCCAACACCATAGGTTTGCTAAAAGTACCTTTGATCACCCCTATGACTGCTGTCCATTCGGCATTTGCTGTACCAAAACGAACAGGATGTTCTTCAATCCGGTTGTCGGGAGCAAACGTCCACATGTATTCCAGCTCCTTAATATGCTCGGGTATACCA
>JASLIR010000445.1 GCA_030152125.1 Alkanindiges sp. | reverse complement strand
TGGAAGCGCAGGGCAGCAAACTGACCAACAAGTATGCTGAGGGCTATCCTGGCAAGCGTTATTATGGCGGTTGTGAAAACGTTGACGTGATTGAGCAACTGGCGATTGACCGCGCCAAGCAGCTGTTTGGTGCCGACTATGCCAACGTACAGCCGCATGCCGGCTCTCAGGCCAACAGCGCGGTATTTCTGGCGCTGTTAAATGCGGGCGATACCGTATTGGGTATGAGCCTGGCGCATGGTGGCCACCTGACGCATGGTGCCAAAGTAAGTTTTTCCGGTAAGAACTACAATGCCATTCAGTATGGTTTAAACCCTGAAACTGGCGAAATTGATTACGAAGAAGTAGAGCGCCTGGCGTTGGAACACAAGCCACGTATGATTATTGCCGGCTTCTCTGCCTACAGCCGTGTGGTTGACTGGCAGCGTTTCCGTGACATTGCTGACAAAGTAGGTGCTTACCTGTTTGTAGACATGGCTCACGTGGCTGGTCTGGTTGCTGCTGGTGTGTATCCTAATCCGGTACAAATTGCTGACGTCACCACGACGACCACACACAAAACTTTGCGTGGCCCGCGTTCCGGCCTGATTCTGGCGCGTGCGAACGAAGAAATTGAGAAAAAACTGCAATCTGCAGTATTCCCGGGTAACCAGGGTGGCCCGTTGATGCATGCCATTGCTGCCAAGGCAATATGTTTCAAGGAAGCATTAAGCCCTGAATTCAAGACATACCAGCAGCAGGTTGTGAAAAATGCACAAGCCATGGCGCAGGTTTTGATTGAGCGCGGCTATGACATCGTATCCAACGGTACCGACAACCACCTGTTCCTGTTGTCGCTGATCAAACAGGATGTGACTGGTAAAGAAGCGGATGCATGGCTGGGTCAGGCGCACATTACTGTGAACAAAAATGCAGTACCAAACGATCCGCGCTCCCCGTTTGTGACTTCCGGTATCCGTATTGGTACTCCGGCGGTTACTACCCGTGGTTTTGGCGAAGCTGAAGTACGTGAGCTGGCTGGCTGGATTGCGGACATTCTGGATAGTAAAGGTGATGCAGCTGTAATTGCCGAAGTAAACCAGAAAGTGTCTGCTGTTTGTGCCAAGTTTCCGGTATATGCCAATTAAGCTTGTCAACTAAGGCTTGCCAACCGGCCTGCTTAAATGGCTGTAAAGGCGCTCCTTAAAGGGGCGCTTTTTTTATGCCTGCTGATGAAGCGGCTTTTCAAGGAGTTTTTTTCAAAGAGATATGGAGCTGGCATATTATCTGCAACAAATAGTGGGTATAGTGAGTTGCCAGATAACAGATTAAGCAACATTGCGGCAGATATTGGCAGTGTTAAAAACTGTATGATGTAAGTGCAGTTGAATTTAAGGGTGAAGTGTCAATAAATATAAATCATAACAGGCATGGCGGGAGATGTTCCCATGATGATCTTGCTGGTAATCGTTGTAGGTGTACTGCTGGTGCTGACCGGTATACTGGTGTATGCCGCTACCAAGGCAGACCAGTATTCGGTTGAACGTTCTATTCTGGTTCATGCCTTACCTGAACAGGTTTTCCCCTTGATCAATGACCTGCATGCCATGAATCGCTGGAATCCTTTTCTGACCAGAGATCCGGGAATTCAGGGCAGTTATAATGATATTGCAGCCGGTGTAGGGGCTGGCTACAGCTTTGATGGCAGCAAGGATATTGGTTCCGGGCATATGAGCATTACCAAATCCAAACCGCCTTGTCAGGTGGATATGAGCCTGGTGATGCTAAAGCCTTTTCCCGGCGCAACCGAAATCAGTTTTTATTTACAGCCTGAGGCAGTGTCAACCCAGGTAACATGGCATCTGCGTGGCAAGTCGCCTTATATCATGAAGGTGATGAGCCTGTTTTTTAATATGGATGCGGTGGTGGGCAAAGCCTTTGAACAGGGCCTGGCTGATTTGAAAAAACAGGCGGAGCAGCAGCCAAGCTGAGGCACAGGCTGTGATGCTATTCGTTTTTGTGCTGTGGCTTTGGGTATTCCGCATATTGGGGCAAATCATCATTCATAGGACACCAGTCGGCTTTGGACTTGGTATAAATATGCATGGCATGGCGGATTGCAGGCGCCTGGTCTAAGGTGGCTACCGTTAAAAAGACAGCATCCGCCAAGTGGTGATATACAAACAGCAGATGACTACCACAGTGCTGGCAGAAGCTGCGTTTTGCATGTGCCGAAGAGTCATAGTGCTGTAAATGTTCAAGCCCAGTGACCGTCAGTTGTTGCTTGTTCACCCGGGTATAGGTGGCAAAAGCTGCCGCATGTGCTTTCTGGCAGCGCACGCAGTGGCAATGGCTGATATTGATGCTGTCGTGCTCGGTAATAGCCCGGTACGATACCTTGCCGCACAGGCAGCTTCCCTGTAACTCCATGATATTCCCTGTAAAATCGATTGATTATTTTTGCAGTACCAGCTGTGGGTCTACCCGTGCATCGTTCATGCTGAGCGACCAGTGCAGATGTGCGCCGGTCACGCGGCCGGTTTTACCTACCAGACCGACAACAGTACCCTGTTTGACCACATCACCCGGTTTGGCCTTGATATCGCTTAAATGGCACAGCATGGAAATAATGCCATGCCCGTGGTCAATCATGACGGTCTGCCCGTTAAAAAAGTAATCCCCAGTTTGCACCACCACCCCATCTGCCGGGGCAATCACCGGCTGGCCCTGAGGGGCCGGAATGTCCAGCCCGGAATGGGGTGCCCGCTGTTCGCCATTAAAAAAGCGCTTGCGGCCAAAAGAGTTGCTAAATTTACCCTTGGTCGGGGCAATAAAACGGGGGAAGCTGTCGTCATGGGCGCTAAAGGAGCGGTAAACTGCGTTCTGTTCATCCGCTTCACGTTTGTAACGCGCCAGTGACTCCTCATCCGGTTCTACATATTTATTGTCTTTCAGGCTAATGCGTTGTTCGGCATAGGGGTAGTCGTTGACCTGAATTTTAATATCACCCGTATTGCTTTGAATATTCAGCTCGCCAATAGCGGTGCTTAAAGGGATGCCCACCAGTGCGTAGCGCTTGCCTTGCTCGCTGACAATGACAGCAGGCAACTGATTGAGGGAAACATTGCTGGTTTGACTATCAAGCGCAAGTACGGCAATCCCGCCAGGGCGGCGCGAATCCGTAGGCAGGGCCGCATGGCTGGCAGATAAGCTGAACAGGCTGATCAGGCAGCCATGCAGCAAGTGACGTGCTGGGGTCATAAGACTGATATCTAAGTGGTTTTCTTAGCTTAATTACAGCAAATTTTTTTAGTGGCGTCTGTTGAAAACAGGTGACCAAAACACCATATTAATCCTGTGAAAAATATTTTATAAAAGTATTGACAAAATTAAAAATATTTAAATTTAAAGCTTGAAAATGTCGGAAAGCGACGCATCTAACATGCATGCGTGCTGATGTTTCAGCAGAGGAGAATAAAGAATGCGTTTTGAGAAGTTTACTGACCGCTTGCAACAGGCACTATCCAATGCCCAGTCTCTGGCAACAGGCCGGGATAACACGGGTATTGAATCTATTCATATTCTGGCCAGTTTACTGGAAGAGCCGTCTAACCAAAGCCTGTTACAGCAGGCTGGGGTAAACCTGGCAGGGCTGCAAGGTAAATTGCAGCAGGCCCTGAATGATGCCCCTAAAATTGCCACCCCAACCGGGGATGTAAATTTAACGCCCGAGTCGGTGCGTATTTTAAATCTGGCTGACAGCTATGCACAAAAAGCCGGTGATGAATACATTGCCAGCGAGTGGGTGTTGCTGGCTTTAAGTGAACAGGGCGCCAGTAAAAAAATTATTGAAGCCGCAGGTGCCAATGGCAAAAAACTGCGTACAGTCATAGAACAGGTAAGAGGTGGAGATAAAGTGACCAGTAATAATCATGAAGACCAGCGTGAAGCCTTAAGCAAATACACCATTGACCTGACGGAGCGTGCCCTGAGTGGCAAGCTGGACCCGGTAATTGGCCGTGATGACGAAATCCGCCGTACCATTCAGGTGTTAGCACGCCGCACCAAAAACAACCCGGTATTAATTGGCGAGCCGGGTGTGGGTAAGACTGCCATTGTAGAAGGGCTGGCACA
The DNA here is from genome assembly GCA_030152125.1 of Alkanindiges sp. GTDB lineage: Bacteria > Pseudomonadota > Gammaproteobacteria > Pseudomonadales > Moraxellaceae > JASLIR01. The sequence continues at coordinate 1,310 of JASLIR010000445.1, read as the reverse complement.
ACGTATTGTGAATGGCGAAGTACCGGAAGGTTTAAAGAACAAAAAGGTGCTCTCACTGGATTTAGGCGCGCTGATTGCCGGTGCCAAGTTCCGTGGTGAATTTGAAGAGCGTTTAAAGGCTGTATTAAAAGACCTTGCCAAGCAGGAAGGTCAGGTAATCCTGTTTATTGACGAGCTGCATACCATGGTGGGTGCCGGTAAGGCTGATGGTGCCATGGATGCCGGCAACATGCTAAAGCCTGCCTTGGCGCGTGGCGAGCTGCATTGCGTGGGTGCGACTACGCTGGATGAGTATCGTCAGTATATTGAAAAAGATGCTGCACTGGAGCGGCGCTTCCAGAAAGTGCTGGTGGATGAGCCGAGTGTGGCCGATACCATTGCTATTCTGCGTGGCCTGAAAGAGCGTTACCAGTTACACCACAACGTGGAAATCGAGGATTCTGCCATTATTGCTGCCGCACGGATGTCGCAGCGTTACATTACCGACCGTAAGCTACCGGATAAAGCCATTGACCTGATTGATGAAGCCGCCAGCCGTTTGCGTATGGAGATGGATTCCAAGCCGGAAGCGCTGGATAAAATTGACCGCCGTCTGGTGCAACTGAAAATGGAATATGAAGTCATCAAACATGATGACCATGCGGTGTCGCAGCAAAAACAGCTGACTGCGCAAATTGAGCAACTGGAAAAAGAGCTGGCTGATTTAACCGAGGTATGGCAGTCAGAGAAAGCCCTGGTACAGGGTGCCAAAGGGCTGCGTGAGGAACTGGACAAGGCCAAGGTGGCTTATGCCAAGGCCGAGCGTGATAGCGATATTGCTGAAATGTCGCGCCTGAAATACAGCGTGATTCCTGAGCTGGACAAGAAAATTGCCAGTGCGGAACAGGCAGAAGGCCAGGGGCAGGGCAAATTCAAGTTGTTGCGTACCAAGGTTACCGATAACGAGATTGCCGAGGTGGTGAGTGCTGCTACGGGCATTCCGGTGTCCAAAATGCTACAGGGTGAGCGCGAAAAACTGTTGCAGATGGAAAAAGAGCTGCATAAGCGTGTGGTGGGGCAGGATGAAGCGGTGGTGGCGGTATCCAATGCGGTACGCCGTTCGCGTGCCGGTTTATCCGACCCGAACCGCCCCAGTGGCTCCTTCCTGTTCCTTGGGCCAACCGGTGTAGGTAAAACCGAGTTGTGCAAGGCTCTGGCCAATTTCCTGTTTGACAGTGACGATGCCATGATTCGCATTGATATGAGCGAGTTTATGGAGAAGCATTCGGTAAGCCGTCTGGTTGGGGCGCCTCCGGGCTATGTGGGTTATG
>JASLIR010000444.1 GCA_030152125.1 Alkanindiges sp. | reverse complement strand
TCCTTTAAGTAAGCCCACGGAAAAATGCCCTGTTGGTGCTGGTCATCAAAGCAGATTTGTACCCCGTAGCCCTGGTCATACATGGCAGTGATGCTGATACCATCGGCTGCAATGACCGGTTTATCCTGCATACGCCTGGCCCGGCAAAAGGCACAGGGGCATTGTTGGCGCAACAGTTGATGGGAAAGGGTTTGAGTGGTCCCATCGTCCCAGGCCAGATACAGGGTTTTCTGTGTCACATCTACCTTAATATCAACCGGTTTAGTATCAACAGCTGTCATATTTAGCTCGCCTGCTGAATCTGGCTAAGGGCAATACGTACGGCTTTGCGTACTTCCGGGTCGCTATCCTGTTCAGCCTGCTGTAATAAGTGTAATGCCTGTGAGCCACCAATTTCACCCAGCGCCAGCGCAGCTTCCTTGCGCAGGTTACTGATTTCATGCTGCAAGGGTTCAGCCAGTGCATCCACGGCTGCAACTGCTTTTAATTTGCCTAGTGCCCGCGCTGCCGGAATACGCACCTGCCAATAGCTGTCCTCTAAGGCATCAATTAAAGGCTGTACCGCTGCTTCAATTTTCACCTTGCCAATGGTTAAGGCCGCTTCCACCCGAATTTGCCAGATATCATCCTTTAGTGCGCTAAGTAATGCCTGTGCTATCTGTGGATTGCTTTCTGTGCTGATGCCCAGCGCACCTGTGGCAATACGGCGCACTTCGGCATCCGGGTCGCTGCTAGCCAGCTGTGCCAGTAAAGCCTGTGCCGACTGCTGTTTTAGCCAGCCCAATGTACTGACTGCCTCACGGCGTACCAGTACATCGCTGTGCCGGGTATTTTCAACTACCTCCTGCAAGGCAGCCAGTGGTCGCAGTTCACGGATAGCACGCAGGGCAGCGGCGCGTACATAATTATCCGCGTGTTGCAGCAAGGGCAGGAGTGGTCCGGCAGAGTCAGCCTGTTTCAGTTCACTCAGGCTTTGGGCAGCGGCCTGTTTAACGTCTGTCTCGCTGTCCACAAGCGCCTGACTCAGGCTAAGAATACTTTGCTCATCCTCCCAGCCTTCCAGCCGGATAGCTGCTTCCCTGCGCACTTCTACGGCGCTGTCGTGCAGCAGGGCGTGGTGCAGCAGGGGTAACAAGTCGCTGTCTTCCTCGTCGGCAATGTCCATGATGGCAATGCGGCGCACAGCAGCATCAGCCTGATTTAGCCTTTGCTGAAAACCCAGAAACTCAGCCGGAATATCATCAAAAGGATAGGGGGTAATGCTTGCTTGACTCATGTGTTATTGCCTTAAATTCAAAATAGTCTGGCTGCTATTACGAGTTGATTATATGGATAGCTGGCTAAAGGTTAGCCAGCAGCTTTGGGCAAAATACCCAGCGGGTTAAGCCGTTTAAGCTCTTCCACCACAGGTTGTCTTAAGGTCTGGATACAATGCTTTTTCAACTGCATAAACTCGGGTGAAGTCACCAGTTCGGTCGTACGTGGACGGGTAAAGTCAGCATGCTGTTTCAAGTTAATTTCTTCAATAATCTGACCGGGACGGTGGCTCATAATCAGTACACGGTCGGCCAGAAACAATGCTTCATCAATATCATGGGTGATAAACAGCACCGTGGTCTGAAACTCGTTCCAGATATTCAGTAGCAGTTCCTGCATCATCAGGCGGGTTTGTGCATCCAGTGCGGCAAACGGCTCATCCATCAGCAATACTTTGGGGTTGTTGATTAACACACGGGCAATTTCCACCCGTTGCTGCATACCGCCGGAAAGCTCGCTGGGAAAGCGTGATTCAAAACCTTTTAGCCCTACCAGATGCAGTAAGTCACGCGCCTGCTTTTCACGCTGTGTTTTGCTGATACCTTTCATTTTCAGGCCAAAGCTGACATTGTCCAGCACACTTTTCCACGGGAACAGTGTGTGGTGCTGGAATACCAGGCCACGGTCAGAATCCGGTGCCTTGATGGGTTCGCCATCCAGTAACAGTTGCCCGGATGTAAAGGGTAAATGACCAGCCAGCGCACCCAGCAGGGTAGACTTGCCACAGCCGGAAGGCCCCAGCAGGCAGACAAATTCACCAGCCTGGATGTCGAATGAAACATGGCGCAGGGCTTCAAAACGTTTGGCACCCTGACCCAGATGCAGGCTTAACTGCTGGATGCTGACATGACCCTGAGCGTGTGGCTGGCCTGATGCATGGCTTTGTAAATGATTGGGGGTAGTGGATAAGCTACCGGATAAGCTGCTCATGTTGTTTTACGTCCTGTGTGATACCAAGGCGTCAGGCGATGCCCAACCAGACGGATAATGGCACTGCTCAGCATGCCCAAAATGCCAATCAGCAGCATGCCCACCACAATGTCGGCATAGTTTTGCAGGGTGAAGGATTCCCAGGTGAAATAACCGATACCCAACTGACCGGAAATCATTTCCGCAGTGACCAGGCAAAACCAGCAGGTGCCCATACCAATCGCCAGTCCGGTAATAATGCTGGGGGTAGCAGAAGGAATCACCACTTCGGTAAAAATAGCCAGCCGCTTGCCGCCCAGACTGCGTGCTGAGGCAATCAGGCGTGGGTCAACCGCTTCCACCCCATGAATGGTATTTAGCAGAATCGGGAATAGCGCACCTAGAAAAGTAATAAAGATCATGGATATTTCCGAGGATGGAAACATCAGGATGGCCAGAGGAATCCATGACACGGCCGGAATGGGACGTAGTAGCTCCAGTGGCGGCATCAGCAGGCTGGCAATCACCTTGGAGCGGCCAATAATCAAACCCAGTACAATGCCAGTGGCCGCGGCCAGTATAAAGCCGGCCAGTACCCGTAAAATACTGCTTTTCAAGTGGTTGAGGGCATTCGGCAGTTGGGCAAAATCAAAAAATGCCTTAAATACTTCAACCGGTGAGGGTACATTGACAAAGCTGATGATACCCAGATTGACTTTAAGCGTAGCCAGCACATACCAGATAAAAATGGAGATAAGCACGGCAATGGTACTGATGCCCCATTTTTTTAAACGTGTGGCATAGGTCTGGGCAAAAGGTGCTTTGGCAGTGAGATCAGCCGTATCATCTGCCGATGCAGGATGCGCATCCTGATAATTGGATAATGCTTTTGACATGATTTCCTCACTAACTCTGCACCCCTGGTAAGTAGTAGCAGGTGCTGCGTATGGATAATGAAAAATTAAATGCTCAACTTGGCTAACAGTTTTTGGTGACCAGTTTTAGCGCACCAGCTTTTGGGCGTTGGCAAAGTCATACACTTTGCCAGCATTGGCCTGCGCCCACTGGTCGGCATTGCTGCGTTGCAGGAAGCTGCTGATCTGGCCATTTTTATCAGTAGCAAACCATGCTTCCTTGGCAAACAGCTTGATGCCGCTGTTACGGTCTTGCGCATACACCACACGAATGGTTTTTCCGGATTTTTGCAGCGACTTCAGGTCACGAAATGCATTTTCCGGGCTATTGTAGTGGCGTACCTTGGGTTCACCAGCCACCCAGATTTGCGTTACACGTTCAAAGGTTTTAATTGGCTGTTTGGTCAGGGCATCATTGGCCACCAGCGGACTTTGTGCATAGTTTTTCAGTTGCACATCGTATTTCAGGCCACTATCCGCAAAGGCTTTGCGGATATAGCTATCCTGAATAAACTGGTCTACGTTCAGGTTAATGTCGGTACGGCCCAATAGCTTGAGGGTATTGGCGGCAATCTGGGTGGCATGGCGGTATTCCGGCTTCCAGGTGAAATCACGGGTTTGCAGGCCCAGTGGGCCATGGAACAGGTACACCACTTCCGGTTCAATACCAGTCGTCTTGGAAATAATTTCACTGA
>JASLIR010000442.1 GCA_030152125.1 Alkanindiges sp. | reverse complement strand
TTTGTCCTTTAATGGCATCTTCCATGCAGCGAATAACCAGCGGACTACGCGCACGGCCACTCTCTTTTAGTTCATCCAGAGTCATCCATACTGCGCGATGAATGCCGGTATCCAGTGTGCGGGTACTATCATGCTGGATGGTAGTTGCAGCAAAACAGAAGCGGTAATAGGTACAATCCGGGTCATTGGGCGGGGTATAGGTGTAAATACCCTGTAAATGGGTCACTTCCACATGCCAGGCTGTTTCTTCCAGCGTTTCACGGATGGCCGCAGCAATCAGGGTCTCATTGGCTTCCACATGTCCGGCCGGCTGGTTAATCACCAGATAGTCGGCAGACAGGCTTTCTTCCTCCACAACCAGAAAACGCCCCTGGTTTTCGATAACGGTGGCAACGGTGACGTGAGGCATCCAGGTCATAAAGGTCTATGGTGTCATATTTTCGCAGTGTGCATATGATACGAAATTTAGGGCCGGAAACCAAGGAAACTAGCGCTTGAAATGCTTTTCATGCTGTATCTGGATATATAAGATGCAGAAAAGCAGACGTAAAAAAGCCGGATTGATCCGGCTTTTAATATATCAAAGGCTTGCTATCTTAGAAAAACTTGCTAAAGAACAGCTTGATATGATCCATCAGGCGCGCAAAGAAACCAGCTTCTTCTACTGCTTCCAGTGTCACCAGTGGTTTTTCCAGTAATACTTTGCCATCCAGTGTGGCAATGGCTTTGCCAACCACCTGACCTTTGGCTAAAGGTGCTTTCAGGTTAGGGTCAACTACCAGCTGGGTTTTAATGTTTTGTCCCTGGCCACGTGGCAGGGTAACACTCATGTTCTGGTTCAGGCCAATAGACACTTTATCTGTTTTGCCAAACCATACCGCAGTAGTTGCCAGACTTTGTGCAGCCGGACGAATCAAGTTGCTTTCAAAGTTGCTGAAACCCCAGTTAAACAGGGCACGTGTCTGGTTGGCACGTTCGTCCATGCTCTTGGTGCCCATGACCACGGAAATCAGGCGCATTGGGCCACGTTTGCTGGAGGCTACCAGGCAATAACCTGCTGAATCGGTATGGCCGGTTTTTAAGCCGTCTACACTCGGGTCGGTGTATAGCAGTGCATTACGGTTACCCTGTTTAATACCGTTAAAGGTAAATTCCTTTTCGGAGTAAATCGGGTAGTACTTGGAGCTGTCACGGATAATGTGCTCGGCAAGAATAGCCATGTCCAGTGCTGAAGAATAATGACCATCCATTGGCATGCCTGTCGCATTCATGAAATGGGTGTTCTTCATGCCAATACGCTTGGCTTCCTGGTTCATGACTTCGGCAAAGGCACCTTCATTACCGGAAATATGCTCTGCCAGTGCTTTGGAGGCATCGTTACCGGATTGAATGATAATGCCGCGCAGCATGTCAATCACACTGGCAGAACCATTTAAAGGCACGTACATACAGGATTCAGTACTGCTGCCACGGCACCATGCAGATTCATTCATGCGCACCATGTCAGTTTCTTTTAGCTGTCCTGAAATCAGTCGTTGCTCAATGATGTAACTGGTCATCATTTTGGTCATGGAGGCCGGAGGCAGGGGCTGATTTTCATTGCTGGCTGCTAAAACCTGACCAGAGTCAAAGTCGACCACTACATAAGACTTATTGTCGAGTGTTGGCGGCAAGGGTATTGCTGTCACAGCATAACTATTCACTGAAAGTCCGGTAGTGAACAGAGCAGCAAGCGCTAAAGCGCGAGAGCTAAACATGAGCGTATTTTCCGTGTATAAACAAAGCAAAGAAATAAAGCGTGATTCTATGCTAAATAGTTGCCACCAACCAAGTCGGATTGTCTATTCAAACACAAAAAATTATTTTTTAGTGTCAGAAGCAGTGGCTGGCTGGTACTGCACCACATCCAGGCAGATTTCACGATTGTCTTCTACCGAGGCTTTTTTGGCATCGTTACGTGCGTCAACCAGCTTTTGCTGATACTCCTGGTCATCCTGTAATGCCCTTAATGCGGTAACAGGGTCCTGGAAGTCCGGTAACAAATCTGCCAGCAGACGACGGTAACCTGCATCAAAGTTCGGATTTTTACCTAGGATTTTCGGGCAGATTTCACTTAGCACATTCACCGCAGCAATTTCTTCCTGGGTTACAGGCAGGTTATTTTGAAACTCCACTTTGCTGTCGGCGCTATTTTTGGCAGCCTGTGCTACGCCAGTGCTGCAGGCGGCAGATAACAATAAAGTGGTGATCATACGGGTATTCAGTACGGCTTTGGTGGTGCGTGTTGCTTTCAACATACAAATGTCCTGTATCATGTTCAGCGTTAGCATAGCGGCAATACTTATGTCGCTTGAGTGTTTTTTGTAGGATTTTCATGTGAATATTTTAATTTCAAATGATGACGGGGTGTTTGCACCGGGGATTATTGCCCTGGCAGAAGCCCTTGCACCGCTAGGCCGTATTACCGTAGTTGCACCTGAGTCAGAACGTAGCGGCTTTTCCAGCGCCTTAACGCTGGACAGGCCCTTAAGGCCGGTTCAGTTGCCTAATGGATTCTGGGCGGTTAATGGTACACCGGCCGACTGTGTGTATCTGGCCATGAACGGCCTGTTTCAGCAGTCGTTTGACCTGGTGGTAAGCGGGATTAATAGTGGTGCCAACCTGGGCGATGATGTGCTGTATTCCGGTACAGTAGGTGCAGCGTTTGAAGGTCGCCTGATGAAGCAGCCGGCACTGGCGGTGTCGCTGGTGGGTGCAAATGTACGCGAATACGCGCATGCCAGTGATTACCGTACGGCAGCCCAGTGGGTGCATGACTTTATTTCGCAGGGTGTGCCTGCTTTGCCGCCCCGGCATATTTACAATATTAATATTCCGGATATTAACCCGCTCGGTAAAACTGAAATTACCCGGCTAGGCCAGCGTGGCCAGTCCAAACCCGTTTCCAGCCATGTGGACCCGCGTGGCCGGCAGGTATACTGGATTGGCTTGTCAGGCGAAGCGGTAGCAGAGCCCCTGCATCAGGCACAGGCGATCCAGACT
>JASLIR010000403.1 GCA_030152125.1 Alkanindiges sp. | reverse complement strand
GCACCTATTACCTGAGTAATAGTGCTAACATTCGTCACTCATTTGATGTCCACCCCGAAAAGATTGCCCAGACCTTTGACGGCTTACAGGTTAAAGCAGCCATTATAGGTGCACAGTCCGGCAAGGTAATGTACCCGGAGTTTAAACAACTGACTTTTGCCGCTGGCTGTATTGGCTATTTTGTCTGGATTAGCGGCAAAAAAGTGGATTATCTGGGGCGCAATGGCGAAATACATACCGAACATTTTCCGCAGTAAATAAGTGTAATACCAAACATCAAAAGCCAGTTAAATTTTAGTTGCTTTTGCTTTTAAAGTCGTTCGCAACCTGTTTGAGGTCAGGACTACATTTATTTCATAAATGTAAAAATTACTATCTAGTCTATAAACCATGCAGACGGTATATATCCTTGCGCGATATATCGCTCATGCGAACGACAATGGTTTTGCTCTTGCGCTACGCTCATCCCAAAAGATGAGGCATATATGCCGCAAGAGGCCCGCCGCAGGCGAATCCGCCCATTAAACTGTGAAACGGTAAGACTCCGTCGTGTTAATTTAGGAATCAGAGTAATAAGCAATTTTACACCCGATCCCACCGGCTTATTTCATTATTCGGCTTGCAACACATCCCGTACTTTCATCAGGGCAAAACCCAGCAGATTTAAACCCTGCCAGTGTTCCGGCTGTTCTACCTTGGGGTTATCCTGCGCCAGTCCAATCCCCCAGATTGCATCCACTGGCGAAGCCTCTACCAGTACCCGTGGCGCTGTACCCAGCAGAAAAGCCTTCAAATCCGGATTTTGTGCAAACTTGGCCAGATTGCCACGCACCACGATGTCAAAGCGGTGTGCCAGCCATAATTGATCATCATAACCCTGCACAGCACGCCCCAGTTTTTTGGCTTCAGCCGCTGAACTGGACTCTAAAATGGCAGCAACACTGGCATGGTCATTAAACAGGCGGGCTTTTTCCGTCATCATGTAATGTTCAGCAGTGGCATAGTGCAGCCCTTCCAGCTCAAAACTGGCTGGAAACCACTGGCTAAAACAGGATTTATCCACCTGCTCACCTGATTGTGAATGCCCCCAGAAGCACAGATATTTAAACTGCTGACCTGCCTGAATGGCCTGATTTAATTCACTTAGGCTATAAATAGAATGCGTCATGTTTTCCTCTCTTGTTTTTTAAAATATAACCCTGTAAAAAATTAAGACAACGGGTGGCCTTGCGCTGTTTTAGTCACAGCTCAGGCTACGCCCGCCAAACCATAGCAAAAATTGCCGCCGCTTGCGGAGGCAATTTTTGCATCTTTGATTTTATAAACATGACAATATATTTTTTAATAAAATCAAAAGCCAAATTTCGGATGCCTGCGGCATCCGAAATTTGGTAGGGTTTGGTGGCTTCGCCCTGAGCTGCGACTAAAGCAGCGTAAGTCTGTAAAAAGCCTTACCCTTGTATAAGCAATTGGATGGTTTGATTATAATTCCGCTTGTTGTAAATTTTTCCAATAAAAAAGCCACCTTGCGGCGGCTTCTTATACTGCGTGTACTATAGCTTATGCAGCCAGAGCACCTTTTGCTTTTTCAGCAATTGCAGCAAACGCTACCGCGTCATGCATTGCAATGTCAGCCAATACGCGACGGTCGATAATCACCTGAGCTTTTTTCAAGCCAGCGATTAAACGGCTATAAGACAAACCATTGATACGGGCGCCAGCGTTGATACGGGCAATCCACAGTGCGCGGAATTGACGTTTTTTCTGACGACGGTCACGGTAAGCATATTGACCAGCTTTAATTACCGCCTGGAACGCTACACGGTATACACGTGAACGCGCACCGTAGTAACCTTTTGCACGAGCAAGAATTTTCTTGTGACGACGATGCGCCACTACACCACGTTTAACACGAGCCATTTAATTTCTCCCAGACGGTATTAGATGTACGGACACATACGACGAACAGATGCAACGTCACTCACGTGAACCATTACACAGCCGCGCAGCTGACGAATACGTTTAGGAGATTTCTTGGTCAGAATGTGACGTTTGAAAGCTTGCTTGCGTTTGAAACCGTTGGCAGTCGCTTTAAAGCGTTTAGCTGCGCCACGGCGAGTTTTCATCTTAACTTTGCTCATGACAACCTCTTTGAACACCTGTTTGGCTCATACGCACCATGCGCCACGGCCTGCAGGTAAGGGGCGCACAGTGTAATGGATTTATGCGCAAAAATAAAGCACACCTTAGGGCTTCCGCTCACAATTTTTAACCATAAGTTTCGCTTAAGATTAGATAGCACAGCTTTAAATCTATGCGACAATAGCCTCCTTTTCTAATCATAATCGAATATCTGGCAACGCATGACCACATATCCTTCTGCAAACGATCCATTTGCCGCCTTACGTTATAAAGATTTTTCCATTGTTACCATCAACCAGTTTTGCCTGACGCTTGCTATCCTGATGCAGGAAGTGATTGTTGCCTATACCCTGTACAAGCTGACCCATGACCCGCTGACACTGGGCTTTATCGGACTGGCAGAAGCCATTCCCTTTATTATCCTGTCCCTGTGGGGTGGTTATGTTGCCGACCGCTTTAACAAGCAGCGCATCATGCAAATCTGCCTGTTTTTTGCCTGCCCAATGCCAATCATTCTGGTACTGCTGTTCCATTACGCCAGTTTAGGCCATCTGTCGCATGGTATGCTGGCATTGGGGGTGTATGCGGTTATTTTTATGCTGGGCACCATTCGTGGCTTTTACAGCCCGTCTGTTACATCACTTAAACCGTTTTTGGTACCGCGCGACCTGTACACCAATGCCGCTACCTGGACGACGGTTGGCTGGCAAAGCGGTGTGGTGCTAGGCCCTATGCTGGGAGGTTTTTCGCTGGCGTATATGGGGCTGGAAAATACCCTGTATGTAGTATGTGGCTTGCTGCTGTGCTGTTGTGTGCTGGTAGCACTGCTGGACAAGCGTACCTTTCCTAGCATTAACCACGACAGTGTATGGCTAAGCCTGAAGGAAGGCTTTGATTTTATTTTTAAAACCAAAATTGTGTTCTGGTCTATTTCGCTGGATCTGGTATCCGTGCTGTTTGGTGGCGTGGTGGCTCTGCTACCTATTTATGCCGAAGACGTTTTAAAGGTAGGCGCAGAAGGCCTGGGTCTGCTGCGTGCAGCGCCTTCCATTGGTGCACTGCTGATGATGGTGATTCTGGCCAAATACCCGCCTACCCGCCATGCATGGCGCAACATGCTGTTGGCCGTGGCTGGCTTTGGTGTATTTACCCTTATTTTTGCCTTTTCCAGTGTGATGTGGCTATCCCTGATTGCCCTAGCACTGACTGGGGCTTTTGACAGTATTAGCGTGGTGATTCGTCAGACCATTCTACAAATATTCCCGCCGGAAAACCTGCGTGGCCGCGTGGCTGCTGTCAACGGCATGTTTGTGTCATCCAGTAATGAACTGGGCGCGTTTGAATCCGGCCTTGCCGCACGCTATTTAACAGTTATTCCCGCCACTATTCTGGGTGGCAGTATTACCCTGCTGGTTGCCGGGCTTACCTTCTTTAGAACCAGAGAACTGCTAAAAGTAGATGTGGAGCATGCAAAGGCTGTAGACGTAAAAGACTAGAGAATCAAAACAAATCGACTGACGAATCACCTACGCTATCTCGCCAGTCTATCAAATCAGCTACCTGTTACCGGCGTACACAGTTCAACCAGAAAACCATTGATGTCCGCCACATAAGCAATGGTTTGCCCCCACGGTACCTCCTGTGGTGGCTGAACCAGCACCGCCCCTGCTGCTACGGCTTTATCCACTGCCTGCGTCACATCATCTGTCACAAAGGCCAGCTCAAAGCTGGGTTTGTGGTAATTTGCTGCCTGCGGGTCTTTACCCAGTGATTTAATCAAATTGTGCGAGCTAAAAGACAAGGTCGTGCCACCAGTATCCAGCTCGGCATAGTCACCGCCCTCATGCGCAAACTTGAGTTTAAAACCAAAAGCCTGCTCATAAAAATCGGTGGTCTTTTTTACATCTGGCACATATAAAATGGTATAGGCAAACTTCATCAGCAAACTCCTTTTATTCCTTGCTTATTTTCAATACAGGTATAAGTCTAACTGCTTAAAGTATGGTCAGTGATCAGTAGCCAATATCAACTCAAGTTGCGGCCATTGTATTAACCATTTTTTATCAGTAACCCGCGTCTGAACCACATCTTGCTTAGGCCGCTGTGGATTTAGCGTAATTTTCCCTGCAAACAGGGAAGCCAGTCCAAACGGTGCAAGTATTTCTATCTCAGCATTAACCAGTCGGACACCCACTGCCGTTTCTACTTCTGGCCAGTAACGCATTGCATCCGTTGAGCTTGAATAAGGTGCATCCCCATTTCTGGTATGCATGCGTGCCTGATTTTTAACAGACCAGTTTACAGGAGCCAACCGGTGAAGTTGCTGCTCATAGTTGTATTCTTTTTGTGCGGATAAATCAGTAGGATCAAAGTAAATAAGATCAATATCAGCCAGTGCTGTAGGTGCTTTAAAATGATGCAGACTATCCCACACCAGATTACGCACAAAACCTGCCGCCAGACACCAGTCTTGCAACTGGAGTGTACTGGCAGCATGTAACAACGCCATCCGGGCTGGGTCTTGTGTCAACAGGCGAATAAGCTGCCTTGAGCATTGCGCTTCCACATCGGACAGCCCGACCTGCATGAAATTTACACCAGAATATCGCGTTTACCACTTGGCCCCATCGGGCTGATAATCCCCTGATCTTCCATCTGGTCAATCAAACGCGCGGCACGGTTATAGCCTAGGCTAAACTTGCGCTGCAAGGCAGAAGCAGAAGCCTTGCGGGTTTCCAGTACAAACTGCACGGCCTGGTCATACATCGGGTCACGTTCGGAATCGCCACCACCATCAGACTCAAAGCTCTTGCTGGAACCGCCATCCTCGTCAAAGGGGTCCAGAATGTCATCAACATAATCCGGGCTGCCACGCTCACGCCACGCATCACAAATGCGGTTTACTTCATCATCACTGATAAAGGCACCATGCACACGCTCCGGCTCAATCTTGCCCGGTGCAAGGAACAGCATATCACCATGCCCCAGCAGGTCTTCTGCACCGCCACCATCCAGGATGGTACGTGAGTCGATCTTGCTGTTTACCCGCAAGGCTACACGGGTGGGAATGTTGGCTTTAATCAGACCGGTGATCACATCCACCGAAGGACGCTGGGTCGCCAGCATCAGGTGAATACCAGCCGCACGCGATTTTTGTGCTAGCCGGGTAATCAGTTCTTCCGCCTTTTTACCAACCTGCATGATCATGTCGGCAAATTCATCCGCCACAATCACAATCAACGGCAGCGGTTGCAAGCGTGGTGCTCTGTCCTGTATTGCGCTGTCATTAGGCTTCCATAATGGATCAAGCAGGTCTTCGCCACGCTCTAATGCTTCATTCACTTTGCGGTTGAACTCGTCAATCTTGCGCACTTTCAAAAAGGTCATTAGCTTGTAGCGGCGTTCCATTTCATTCACCGACCAGTTCAGCGCACTGACAGCATCTTTCATGTCAGTCACTACCGGGGTCAGCAAATGCGGGATATCGTTATAGTTGGCCAGTTCCAGCTGTTTCGGGTCAATCAGGATCAAACGCAATTGCTGTGGCGTGTACTTTAACAGCATCGACAGCAGCATGGCGTTGACCGCTACCGACTTGCCGGAACCCGTGGTACCGGCTACCAGCATATGCGGTGCCTTGGCCAGGTCGGTTAATACCGGACGGCCAGCAATATCCTTACCCATTGCCATGCTGATCATGCCGCGCGGGTCACGATATTCATCTGTTTGCAGTAGCTCAATCAGGCGTACCATTTCCCGTGTGGTATTTGGCACTTCAATACCAATATAAGGTTTGCCGGGAATCACCTCCACCACACGCACCGATGCCATCGACATCGAACGTGCCAGGTCACGCGAAATATTAGTCACCTTGGACGCTTTTACCCCCGGTGCCAGTTCCAGCTCAAACCGGGTGACCACGGGGCCGGGCTGCGCCTCAACCACACTGGCCTTCACGTTAAATTCCTGCAGCTTGATTTCCAGCAGCTTGGACAGGCGCTCCAGCTGTTCGGTGGTATAGCTGACCTTACGGTTAGGGTCAGGCAAATCCAGTAAATCCAGCCCCGGCAGGGTACTTAAATGGGCACGGTGCTGTACTACCTGCATGGAACGCGACATCGGACGACCACCAGCATCGGTCAATGGCGCATCAAAATCATCATCAAAGGTTTTGGCAGGTTCAGGGAAACTTTCTTCCGGCGTGGCAAATTCGCTAATCAGGGCATCAATATCGGTATCAACAGGCGCAGTATGCTGTATGTGCACGGAGGTCTGCGGTTTCACAATATCCTGAGTATCGAACCAGGCAGCTTCTTCCTCAGCAAAAACGTCAAAAGCATCATCATGCGGCAATACGCTTGCTGTGCTGTCAAAAGTAGCATGGCTGATTTGTGGTGCAATGCTGCTGCCCGAAGTACTTGTCTGCACATTTACATCGGGTACTGTCTCTGTATTTATAACTACTGGTTGCAGCACAGGAATTTCATGTGCCACACGATTCACTGGCTGGCTGGTTTCCGGTAGCTGACTGGCTTCCTGTAGTGCAATAACTGGCTGTGCAGATGCCGGTTGTTGTGCAGGTACTTCTGCTGGTGCTTGCGGCTTATCCGGCACCGTACTGAGCAACTCATCAAACAGTGACTGATCCTGCCAGGCAAAGCTGGGCGCAATACGCACACTGGAACGGTCCAGTTGTTGCGCAGTGTGTACTGGTTCATCAGTCTGTGCAGGCGAGCTGCCATGGGTGCTTGCTGTCTCTACAAAGGAACTGGCATCGGTTTTGGCCAATAGGGCCTTGGTGGCTTCCACCATATCTTCCTGCACTGCAGGTGCCACCCGCACAGGCTCTTCCTCAGCATGTGCTGACCAGCGCTGCCCGGCATGAATAACAGCCGCTGGCGCTGCCTGCCCGGTTACTGCAGAATTACTTTGCTCGGTAGCATGCTCTGGTTGAGGCTGCGCAACAGCTTGCGGCTCCTGTGCCGTTTGCAGGGGCTGGCTGGCGCTGCTATGCACCGGTGTATGCTCGGCCAGGGTTAAATCTGGTGCTGCTTCCTGCTCGGACACATTACGATAAAACAGCTCCTGCATGGCCAGCGGAATCTTGCCAATAGCATCCATGGTTTTATGCCAGCGGATACCAAACACAAAGGTCGCCATCAGCAGCATCAGCGCTACCAAGAAAATGCTCGCAATCCACATTCCCAATAAGGCAAACAGGCTACGGCCTATTTCAAACCCAATAATGCCGCCAGAGGCATTTGCCATGGTGTCGGCGGGTTCCAGCAAGTGCAAGCTAAACAGCGTAGCGACCACCATAAGCAGGAACACTTCGGCAGCAAAACGGAACGGACGGCTTAAAAAGCTATTGGGCCACCATAACTGTACGGCCTCCGCCATTATCAGTAATGGCAGCAGCATGGCTGCATGTCCCAAAAAGCCATATAAAAGGTCGGCTATCCAGGCACCCGCCACCCCACTGGCATTGGTCACCTGCTGGGTATCACTGGACACATGCGTCCAGCCCGGGTCAAATGCCGTATAGGTCACCGTAGCGATTAGTAAATAAATACCAAACGACGCCAAAAATATTGTTAGTAAAATTCGTTGCGCATACGCGCCCGCTAATGGGTTCATTAGTCGTCCTGTCTTGCTACCACATATAAAGCTACCAGGCATCACAGTAGCCAAAGCTTGCTTGTATCATACCCAAAAGTGAGTATAAACCCCAAGTGTGGCGCTTTAGCGGCACGCCGTCCAGTTTCTCCGTGTAAATAACCTCAATCCTGTCGGACAACGGCAGCCAATGCCAAGCAATAACCGGAAAAACCGATTGTTTTGATATGTATTTTCTTATCAGAACGATCAATCATTGGTGCATAACTACCGTATAATCAGCACATCAACGTAAAAAACAATCTGGATGGAATTTCAATGAGTACCCGTCATGCGCGTTTATTAATTCTTGGTTCTGGCCCTGCCGGCTACAGCGCTGCTGTTTATGCTGCACGTGCCAACCTGAACCCTGTATTAATTGCCGGCCTGCAAATTGGTGGTCAGCTAACCACCACCACCGAGGTAGACAACTGGCCGGGCGACCCGCACGGCTTAACCGGCCCTGCCCTGATGGAGCGCATGCAAGCCCATGCTGAACGCTTTGGTACCGAAGTCGTGTATGACCACATTAATGAGGTCAACCTGCAACAACGCCCATTCCGCCTGGTGGGTGATGAAGGCGAATACACCTGTGATGCCTTGATTATTGCGACTGGTGCCACTGCGCAGTATCTGGGTCTGCCTTCTGAAGAAGCCTTTATGGGCCGTGGTGTAAGTGCCTGTGCCACTTGTGACGGCTTTTTCTACAAGGGCCAGAACGTGATGGTGGTTGGTGGTGGCAATACCGCGGTTGAAGAAGCGCTGTATCTGTCCAACATTGCCAAGCATGTAACCCTGGTGCACCGCCGCGACAAGGTACGTTCTGAAAAGATTTTGCAGGATCATTTATTTGCCAAAGAGAAAGAAGGCAAGATCTCCATCCTGTGGAACAATCAGGTTGACGAAGTACTGGGTGATGCCAGTGGCGTGAATAAAATCCGCCTGCAATCCACCATCGGTGATAACAAAACTGACGTAGATGTGCAGGGCCTGTTTGTTGCCATTGGTCACAAGCCAAACACCGGCCTGTTTGAAGGCCAGTTAAAGCTGCATAACGGTTATATTCAGGTGCAAAGCGGTACGCATGGCAATGCCACTGCCACCAATATTCCCGGCGTGTTTGCCGCAGGTGACGTAGCGGATCACATTTATCGTCAGGCCATTACTTCTGCCGGTTCAGGCTGTATGGCGGCACTGGATGCTGAAAAGTATCTGGATGCACTGGAAACTGAAGCTATTGAAGCCGAAGCTGCCCAAGCCTAAGCAGAACCGAAGCCCAGCAAGAGGCTGTTTCACTATTCTGGCAACCTCACCCTAACCCTCTCCTGCCAGGAGAGGGAAACCCCTTCTTCCTCTGGGAGAAGGCCGGGATGAGGGGCTTTTGCTTACTTTGATAAGCCGAGTCTAAGGAAAAGTACCTCAAAAGCCTGCTTTTTGAAATAGCTTCTTTTTCATAAAATTGCCAATCTTCCCTCCCTTGTCGTCTTGCTCACGGATAGAAAGACATGCCCAGCCTGCCCAGAAGCCGTTATGAATTTCCAGACCCCATGCAGGTAGACCCTGATGGTGAAGGGCTGGTGGCGATTGGTGCCGACCTGACGCCATCGACTATTCTGGAAGCTTACCAGCATGGCATTTTTCCATGGTTTTCCAAAGATGACCCGATTTGCTGGTGGAGCCCGGAACCCCGCTGCATTATTTATCCGGAGTACTATGAGCCCAGCAAGTCACTGATCCGCCAATTAAAGAAAAATACCTATACCCTGACCCTTAGCCAGTGCTTTGAGCAGGTGATCACCGCCTGCGCACAACCGCGTGCCTATGCGGATGAAACCTGGATTAACCACGACATTATTCGCGGCTATTGCGGCTTGCACCAGGCCGGGCTGGCACACAGCGTGGAAGTGTGGCTGGATAAAGAACTGGTAGGCGGTTTATATGGGGTGCAAATCGGTGGTGCTTTTTTTGGCGAGTCGATGTTTAGCTGTAAAACCGACGTGTCAAAAATGGCCTTCTGCTTTTTAATGCAGCTATGCAAGGCCTCAAAATTTCCCTGGGTGGACTGCCAGCTGCCGAATGAACACCTGATGAGCATGGGTGCCACTACCCTGCCACGGGCGCGATTTTTGCAGCAATTACCACAGGTTTTGCAGCAATCACCACCGGATTGGTCGGCAATTCGCAAACAAGCATTTCAAAGTAACCAGATATTCACAACAGATATCTTTTTAAGCTTGATTAACGCTGTATGAAAGTATTATTTTATGAAGGTAAGGTTAAATTGTGTCTAGTCCATCATGAAGGACATTCAGTACTATATTACGCCCCCCCATCAATGTAGTTATATTGAAGGGCGTGCGGCCAGAATGGTTTTTCTTGATCCTGTAAAACGGATAGACACACTCACTTTGTCTGAATTATCCCGTCAGGGCTTTCGCCGCAGTGGCGATTTTGTTTACCGCCCGGAATGCAACCATTGCCGCCAGTGTTTATCCGCGCGAATTCCGGTGGCAGACTTTGTGCCCAACAGCAGCCAGAAAAAAGCCCTGCGCCAGAATAAAGATTTAAGACTGGTCACCCGCGCCACCTTTCATGCCACCGATGTACATTACAACCTCTATGAACGCTATATAGAAGCACGGCATGCCGATGGCGATATGTACCCGCCCAGCCGTGAACAGTTTGAAAAATTTCTGGTAGAAAGCTGTACCGACAGTTTTTTTCTGGAAATGTGGCTGGCCGACCAGTTAATGGCGGTAGCTACCTGTGACCGGCTGGATGATGGCCTTTCTGCCGTGTATACCTTTTTTGAACCGGAACAGGATTTTCGCAGCCTTGGTAACTACGCCATTCTCAAACAGATTGAATGGGTTAAACAGCAGGGGCTAGACTATCTGTATTTGGGATACTGGGTGCCTAACTCACCCAAAATGAAATACAAATCGCAATATTCACCGCTGGAAGTCTTGTTAAACGGGCAATGGACCCGTTTTGAAAGCCGCCCGGATGAGCATGATATCGCCCACCTGAGCCGTATACTGACCAAACCGGAACCCATCATTGATCACTCATGATCCCCGTATAATGCCTTTTGCAGCCTGTGCGCTGCTAGGCAAAGGGGTTGTGCAGCGTTAAGGCCATAATCACCGCATGCTCCTTACCGGTTGCCGTTGGATAATAATTCTTGCGCAAGTCTATCTGGCTAAATCCCGCTTTCTCGTATAAACGCTGTGCAGCAATATTACTTTCACGCACCTCCAGAAATACCACACTGGTTTTATCACCCAGGGCAGCCACGGAATCATTTAATAATTGCAGGCCCAGGCCCCTACCCTGTTGTGCGGGAGCAATAGCCATTAATAGCAGATTGGCTTCATCCAATACCTTTTGCAGAATACAAAAGCCAATCACCTGATTTTCCTCAGTTAATACAGTACTTAAATGGCCTGACTGCAAGCCCTCCACAAACAGCTTTTCTGTCCAGGGGTGCGACTGCACGGCCTGCTCAATCCCTACCACAGCAGCCACATCGGTAATTTGCATGGGACGACATACGGCCATCACAACACCATCATTTAATCTCGTAATTTGAATTATAAGGCATTTTCAGCAGAAGCAGCATAAAAAAAGACGGCATTACTGCCGTCTGACGCTTTAAACACAACAACGATTAATGGGTATTAAAGCCCAGCTTTTGCTTCCACTTCGCCAGAAGTTCGGTGGTATCGGTATCATTTGGATGAAATTTAGGACGGAAAAAGGTTAACAGTTCCGGTAACTGCCGCATCATAAAGCCTTTACGGCCATACATAAACTTCAGCATGTACTTACTGTCTTT
>JASLIR010000374.1 GCA_030152125.1 Alkanindiges sp. | reverse complement strand
CGCATCCAGCGCCCTAGAATGCGCAACTGGTTTACTGCATTAAATGACTGCGAGCCGCCACTGACCTGCATCAGTGCCAGTGTCTTGCCCTGTGTCGGCCTTATCGCCCCAATAGATAAAGGAAGCCAGTCAATTTGCATTTTCATAATGCCGGTCATGGCACCATGCCGCTCCGGGCTACACCACAGCATGCCTTCCGACCATGCAGCCAAGTCACGCAACTCCTGAACCTTAACGTGGCTTTCATCCTCACTGTCCGGCAGTGGCAAACCATCGGCATGGAATATGCGCACCTCACACCCCATATGCTCTAGCAGGCGCTGCGCTTCCAGTGCCAGAAAACGGCTATAGGAACGTATACGCAACGAACCATACAGAATCAGGATACGCGGCGGATGTGCGATATCTGCCTGCTGTTCTACCCGCTGCTGCGCTGGAACCTCAAACAGGCTGGCTTGTATATTTGGCAAATCAGCAGGCTTATCTGACACGCTGACCATCCTCACTTACCACCACTTCGCCATCTTCCTTGGCAAAGCCTTTTAATTGCGGCACAGGCAGGATATCCAGCACCACTTCCGAGGGACGACATAAGCGTGTACCCACCTCAGTTACTACAAAGGGCCGGTTAATCAGGATGGGATGTTGCAGCATTAAATCCAGCAGTTGCTCATCCGTCCAGTCCGGGCTATCCAGATTATGCTCGGCATACGGTGGCACATTCTTGCGTAGCGCCTCACGTACCGTCAGGCCAGCTGTTGCAATCAACGCTTTAAGCACTGGCCTAGTGGGTGGGGTTTTCAGGTATTCAATTACCGTAGGCTCTACACCCGTATTGCGGATTAAACCCAGGGTGTTGCGCGAGGTACCACAATCCGGGTTGTGGTAAATAACAATGTTCAGCAGGGTTTGCATATTACTCATTCACTAATTGACCAATGTCGTGTGCTTGCTGTTGCAGGGAGGTACGGTCCAGCGTCTCCAGTGGCAGCGCGGCAAACAGCTGAATGCGACTGCGTAACTGGTGAAATACTTTCAGAAACCTTTTATGTTTTTCTTCATCCGACCCGGCAAAAGCCGCCGGATCTTCCACACCCCAGTGTGCCGATACCGGATGTCCCGGCCAAAGCGGACACTGCTGTCCGGCGGCGGTGTCACACACGGTAAATACAAAGTCCATCTGTGGCGCATCGGGACCGGCAAACTCATCCCAGCTTTTACTGCGCAGGCCATCTACCGGATAACCAAGCGACTTCACCACCTCCAGCGCCAATGGATGCACTTCACCTTTAGGCTCGCTGCCTGCACTGTAGGCTTTAAACTTCTTTTCATGGATAGAGTTAAAAATGGCCTCTGCCATGATGCTGCGGGCAGAGTTACCGGTGCATAAAATCAGTACATTAAATTCGCGTTCAGACATGACAGGCTCCCCGGGTAATACACCCGTATCTGTGGAACAGTTAGGTACGGTGCTGCAAGGCAGCCCGGCACAACAGTTTTCGGTCAGGTAGGCCAACAGCGTATTCATACTGTCAAAGTTGGCGCTGTAAATGACATAGCGACCTTCCTGCCGCGACTTAATCATGCGCGCATGGGTCATTTCCTTTAAATGAAAGGATAAAGATGACGGGGCAAGGCCGGTCATCTCGCTGATTTGACCCGCAGCCAGCCCGCTATCTCCCGCCTGTACCAGCAAGCGGTAAATAGCCAGGCGTGACACTTGCGCCAGTGCCGCAAGGGCATTGACAATAAATTTTGTTTCCATATTTCAATAATAATTGAAATATGGAAACTTTCAAGTGAAAGTTTGATGACAATTGCTGGACCTGCCACTGCTGATAGTGGCAAGCAACATTAAAACCGCATGCTTGCTGCATCAGTTACCGGATGGGCTTAAATCAGCCACACCACTTAAATAAACCTGCGCAGAACGGCCATGGCATTTTCCTGCGGCAGCAGGCAGCCATTAAACACGGCAAAGCGCTCTAACTCACTGGCCAACAGCGGCAACAATGTTTCCCAGTCCAGCTGCCCCTGCTCCAGGTGCAGGCTTATCACTTCAAAGGCTTGCGTAGCACGATGTGCCTTGCAGTCCATCCGGCCAATAAAGCGATCGCCATACAGCACAGGCAGGCAAAAATAGCCAAATACCCGCTTGGACGCTGCCACATAGCACTCCATACGGTATTCAAAGCCGAACAGCAAACTTAGGCGGTCGCGGTGGATAATCAGGTTATCAAAAGGCGAAAGAATCTTTATAACTGGCGTGACCAGCGGAGGCTGTTCCAGTACGGTGGCATCAACATACAAGGTTTGCCCCTTGGTGTGATTAATATAATCAAACACTATAATGCTACCAGCCGCTATTTGCGCGTGGACAATCTCGCGCATGGCATCGCGCAAGTCTTTTCCTGCCTTCAGGTGCAGCAGTTGCTTCCAGCTAAACACCCCATGCGCCCTGCGTGTGGTGTTAAACAGATATAGTGCATACTCTGCGATTGACGGCATGCTCATATCAACATCATCCGGCAAACAATGTTCCGGCAGGGCGTAGCTTTTTTGCATGCCATTGCGGGCGCATACCATTAAATCACCCTGCATGAACAGCTGCTCTACCGAACGTCGTCCCGGCCCAAGGTTCCACCATTCACCGCTATGCGCCTTGCTGCCCTTTGCAATATCACGCAGGCGTATTTCACCTTCTGCTTTCACCTGCGCCATAATCTCATTCATCAGGTGCTTGTCACCATGGCTGAAATATCGATTTTCGCCCCGCCGCACCGTGTCCATCTGTGCCAGTACATAACGATAGTCGCGAACAGGAAGGTAGGATGCCGCGTGAAACCAGTATTCAAAGATATGCTTTTGCCGGATCAGGGTATTCAGGTGGCTCTGCTCATAGCCCTCAACCCGATTCCACAAGACATGATGATGCGCACGCTCTACTACCGACAAGGTATCAATCTGGATATAACCCAGATGCTCAATCGCACAGCGGGTTGCAGCCACGCCAGCACCAAAGGGATACCGGGTTGCCAGCCCCTGGCTGTACAAGGCGCGCTGTCGCAATAATTCATTCATAAACAGCTCAAGCTGGCGTCACAGCTAGATCAGCCATACACCAAATCCTAAAAGCATACAGCAGGAACGGGAAATAATTATTTTGGTACCGCATGTGGACGTTGCCTGGTGCTAATCACTACAACCATTTAACTCATAAAACCAGGTGCCCCCACCATTCAGGCACTCGCTTATTTTCGGTGGATGCATCGAAAAAATATCCAGCACTTGCCCGGCAACCGCAAAGACCAGCATGATGAGCAGCATACTCAGCAGTAGCAGCAAACAGGCACTCAGCACTTTTTTAAGCACAACCTGCCCTGCTTTATTGTCCCCGACGTGAATTTTTTGCTGCATAACGCCTCTGTGCCACCCTATTACTGTCATCGTTAAAACCATAGCAGTAATGCCCTAAAACAGCCACACTACTACGGGCAGGGTATAGCAGATATGCATGAAATTTTAGTGACAAATTTTAAGCAAAAAAAAAAAGCAGGCTTGAAAAAGGGTAAGCCTGCCATTAAAGCGCAAAAAAACAACATGTCTCATCATTATTATGTGACAGGCTGACAAACAGCCTGTACTTATATTCCTAAAGCAGCACTGTCGGTCAATTAGCCTTTAAAGCTTTTGAACGCTTCTACAGTAGTGCTCTTGGAAGCAGTCAGTTTAACCAGAGCATCGCTTTTGGTTTTTAACAGAATGCCTTTAACTTCAACCAAAGCACCTTGAGCATCAGTAAACAATGCATTCAGGGTGGTGGTCAACTCAGTTTTCAGGGTAGTTAACAAAGTTGTAACACTACCTTTAGTTTTGGTGAACTGTTCTTTAGCATGCGAAACACGCGCATTCACTTCAGTTTGCAGTTCAGCAACGTTTTTCTGAATTTTTTCACCGGCAGCAGCAGCCTGAGCTTCAATACGCTCTTTAGCACTAGAAGTAACCTGTTTGGCTTCTTCAATAGTCGCTTCAACAGCTTCTTTCGCTTCAGTAATTTGTTCTACCGCTTCTTGTTTCAGCTCTTCAATTTTTGAATCAGTCATGGTCTCTCTCCCACAGTTAAGTTGTTTGCACATGGCTAAATATGCCATAAAATTTTAAAAGCAATGGCAAAACTGTCCGACAATTATTTAATTACGATTAATGGTAATTTCAGTTTAGTTACAAAAAAGCACCTACAAATGAGGTGCTTCCTTGAGTTTGCATTGTATCGGAAAAAGAAAAGGTGCCTTAGCACATTATCCTTTTAGCTTATTCCAGGCTTCAGTCGCAGCCTTTTTGGCTTCTTCCAGCTTGGTATTAGCCTGAGTTTTCAGTTCGTCCAGCTTTTCAGTGGCGTCCTGTTTTAACTCGGTCAGCTTCTCTTTGGCTTCATCCAGTTTATGGTTGGCCTCGGTTTTCAGCTGTTCAAATTTTTCCTGTGCCGCCTGTGACTGGTCGTTTAAAGTAGTCTTGGCTTTATCCAGCGCAGCCTGGGCATCTGCCTTTAAGGTTTCTGCAGTAGACTTTGCATCAGTTTTCAGGGTTTCCAGCTTTGCCTCGCCGTCAGCCTTTAATTCACCTGCTTTTTGCTTGGCCTGGTCAGCCAGATTGGTCGCCTGATTCTTTAGGTCATCCAGTTTATTATCGCTCATCAGTCTAAACTCCTCATTCGGGTAAACATTTTTAAATATAAAGGTCAGGCAGTAGCGCTGTATATGAAGCATCTACCGCCCGCCATCTTAACCTATTGTTGCAAACACAAATCATTGACTTGTCTAACATACGCCACAAAACTTACTTTTTAAATGTGACATATAATGATTTATTGTGTCTATTTTATACAAAATTTTGATAAGTTAAGCCCTTGCATTTCTGGTTTTAGCACTATGTAAGCTCCTGTAAACAGTACAGGCTTTGTGCAATAAGCCCAAAGTTCTGCTTAATCCCCGTTTAAGCAGACTATTTTTTCTGACCAGACGATCAAAACCGGCGCTTTCATACACTGTAGAATAAGCTTAGCAACAAAACTGTAAAACCTTGCGCCTTTACATAGACTTTTAGCGCGCGCATCCGTACAATATGCGGTTAATTTCAAGCGAGCAGACTCAAGGAGGCCGTGTTACCCAGACACCGCCTTTTCTATTGGTACGTCTACTCGCTTTTTTACAACCCTATTTTGTGGTTTCAAGCTCAGGAGCTTAGGTTTGCGCACCCCAGCTATATTAGCCCTCGCCGATGGTACGATCTTCCGCGGAACATCAATCGGCGCTACGGGTAGTACGACCGGTGAAGTCGTATTCAACACGGCCATGACTGGCTATCAGGAAATGCTGACTGATCCCAGTTATGCCCAGCAGTTAATTACCCTCACCTATCCTCATATTGGTAACACGGGTACCAATGAGGAAGACAGCGAATCCGGCCGTATTCATAAAGTATGGGCCAATGGCCTGATTATTCGCGACCTGCCTTTAATCGCCAGTAACTTCCGCTCCAATGCCTCCCTGTCTGACTATCTGGTCAAGCACAATGTAGTGGCCATTGCCGATATCGACACCCGCAAGCTGACCCGTATCCTGCGCGAAAAAGGCGCACAAAACGGCTGTATCCTGGCTGGTGAAAATATTACTGATGAAGAAGCACTACAACAGGCACGCGCCTTTGGTGGCTTGAACGGGCTGGACCTGGCCAAGGTATGCTGCGACCCGGACGGTTTTGAATGGACCGAAGGTTCATGGGGTCTGGGTTCAGGCTTTAGCAAGCCAGCGCTGAAATACAACATTGTGGCTTACGATTACGGCGTAAAAACCAATATTCTAAGAATGCTGGCCGACCGTGGCTGCCGCCTGACAGTAGTGCCTGCGCAAACGCCTGCTGAACAGGTGCTGGCACTCAACCCGGACGGTATCTTCCTGTCTAACGGCCCCGGCGACCCGGCTGCCTGTGACTATGCCATTGCTGCGGTAAAACAGATTATTGAAAGCACCAGTATTCCGGTGTTTGGTATTTGCCTGGGTCACCAGATTCTGGCGCTGGCCTCCGGTGCCAATACGGTAAAAATGCCGCATGGTCACCACGGTGCCAACCACCCGGTACAAAACCTGGCTGATGGTACGGTGATGATTACCTCGCAGAACCACGGTTTTGCGGTGGATGAACAAAGCCTGCCAGCAACCCTGAAAGTAACCCATCGTTCACTGTTTGATGGCACCAACCAGGGTATTGAGCGTACTGACCGCCCGGCCTTCAGCTTCCAGGGTCACCCGGAAGCCAGCCCTGGCCCGCACGACTGCGCCCCACTGTTCGATTACTTCATTGAATTAATCGAAAAATCCAAAGCCACTAACTAAGGAAAGCTCACATGCCTAAACGTACAGACATAAAAAGCATCCTGATTATTGGTGCTGGTCCCATTGTAATTGGTCAGGCTTGCGAGTTTGACTACTCTGGTGCACAGGCCTGTAAGGCGCTGCGTGAAGAAGGTTATCGCGTTATTCTGGTGAACTCTAACCCGGCCACCATCATGACCGACCCCAGCATGGCCGACTCTACTTATATCGAGCCGATCACCTGGCAAACCGTCGCACAGATTATTGAAAAAGAACGCCCGGATGCAGTACTGCCAACCATGGGTGGCCAGACCGCGCTAAACTGTGCGCTGGCACTGGATGAACACGGCGTTCTGGAAAAATACAATGTTGAACTGATTGGCGCCAGCAAAGACGCCATCGAAATGGCAGAAGACCGCAAGCTGTTTGACCTTGCCATGCGCCGTATCGGCCTGGAATGTCCGCGTGCTGCGGTAGCCGGCAACATGGAAGAAGCCTTTAGCATTCAAACCGAAATGGGCTTCCCGTGTATTATCCGTCCGTCCTTTACCATGGGCGGTTCCGGTGGTGGTATTGCCTATAACCGCGAAGAGTTTATTGAAATCTGTGAACGCGGTTTCGACCTCTCCCCTACCAAGCAGCTGCTGATTGACGAGTCGCTGATTGGCTGGAAAGAGTACGAGATGGAAGTTGTGCGTGATAAAAACGACAACTGTATCATCGTGTGTTCCATCGAAAACTTTGACCCGATGGGCGTGCATACCGGTGACTCCATTACCGTGGCCCCGGCGCAAACCCTGACAGATAAAGAATACCAGCTGATGCGTAATGCATCGGTAGCGGTACTGCGTGAAATCGGTGTAGAAACCGGTGGTTCCAACGTACAGTTTGGTATCAACCCGGTTGATGGCCGTATGGTCGTGATCGAGATGAACCCGCGTGTATCGCGTTCATCCGCACTGGCTTCCAAGGCAACTGGCTTCCCGATTGCCAAGATTGCCGCCAAGCTGGCAGTGGGCTACACGCTGGACGAGCTGAAAAACGACATCACTGGTGGCGCAACACCAGCCAGTTTCGAGCCTTCCATTGACTACGTGGTTACCAAGATTCCGCGTTTCAACTTTGAAAAATTCCCGCAGGCTGAACAAATCCTGACTACCCAGATGAAATCTGTGGGTGAAGTGATGGCGATTGGCCGTACCTTCCAGGAATCAGTACACAAGGCACTGCGTGGCCTGGAAGTAGGTGCCACCGGTTTTGATGAAAAGCTGGACTTAACCGCCGAAGGTGTGGAAGACAAACTGCGCCTGGAGCTGAAAGTACCGGGCCCGGACCGTATCTGGTACATCGCCGATGCGTTCCGCTTTGGCATGAGCGTTGAGCAGGTGTTTGAATATACTGCCATCGACCCATGGTTCCTGGTACAGATTGAAGACATTGTTAAAACTGAAGCACAGGTAAAAGAACTTGGCTTTGGTGGCCTGAATGCCGACAACCTGCGCGCGCTGAAACGCAAGGGCTTGTCCGACTGGCGTATTGCCAAGCTGATGGGCGTGCGCCAGAAGCAGTTGCGTCGCCGTCGCTGGGACCTGGGTGTAAACCCGGTGTACAAGCGTGTGGATACCTGTGCGGCTGAATTTGCCAGCGGTACCGCCTATATGTACTCCACCTATGAAGACGAGTGCGAAGCCAACCCATCTGACCGTAAAAAGATTATGGTACTGGGTGGCGGGCCAAACCGTATTGGTCAGGGCATCGAATTTGACTATTGCTGTGTGCATGCAGCGCTGGCCATGCGTGAAGACGGTTACGAGACCATTATGGTCAACTGTAACCCGGAAACCGTATCTACTGATTACGACACCTCCGACCGCCTGTTCTTTGAACCGGTAACCCTGGAAGACGTACTGGAAATTGTACGCAAGGAAAAACCGGTAGGCGTGATTGTACAGTACGGCGGCCAGACCCCGCTGAAACTGGCGCGCGCGCTGGAAGAAGAAGGCACCCCGATTATCGGTACCTCGCCTGATGCGATTGACCGTGCAGAAGACCGTGAACGCTTCCAGCAAATGGTAGAGCGCCTGAAACTGCGTCAGCCACCAAACCGTATTATCCGCAGTGCGGAAGAAGGCTTGCTGGAAGCGCAGAAAGTTGGCTATCCGCTGGTAGTACGCCCATCCTATGTACTGGGTGGCCGTGCGATGGAAATTGTATACAACGAAGACGAGCTGAAGCGCTACCTGCGTGAAGCGGTACAAGCCTCTAACGAAGCCCCCGTACTGCTGGACCGCTTCCTGGATGATGCGATTGAAGTGGATGTGGACTGTGTATCCGACGGCACCGATGTGGTGATTGGCGGCATTATGCAGCACATCGAACAGGCTGGCGTTCACTCCGGTGACTCCGCATGTTCACTGCCACCCTACTCGCTGAGTGCAGATATCCAGAACGAAATGCGCGCGCAAACCGTAGCGATGGCGCGTGAGCTGGGTGTGGTTGGCCTGATGAACGTACAGTTTGCGGTAAAAGGCAATGACGTTTACATTCTGGAAGTGAACCCGCGTGCATCACGTACCGTACCGTTCGTATCCAAGTGTATCGGTAACAGCCTCGCCAAGGTTGCTGCACGCTGTATGGCGGGCAAGAGCCTGAAAGAACAGGGCTTTAGCGCTGAAATCGTACCTAACTTTTACGCTGTGAAAGAAGCAGTATTCCCGTTCTCCAAGTTCCCGGGTGTAGACCCGATTCTTGGGCCAGAGATGAAATCTACCGGTGAAGTGATGGGTGTAGGCAAAACCTTTGGTGAAGCCTTCTACAAGGCCGTGCTGGGCAGTAATGAACGCCTGCCGGGCAAACCGGTTGATGGCGAAGTAAAACGCGCCTTCCTGTCGGTACGTGACAGCGACAAACCGCACATTGCCGATGTAGCCAAAAAGTTGACCGACCTAGGCTTTAAACTGGTAGCAACCGGTGGTACGCACCGTATGCTGGCAGAACAGGGTATTGCCTGTGAGCGTGTGAATAAAGTGACCGAAGGTCGCCCGCACATTGTTGACCGCTTGAAAAATGGCGAGATTCACCTCATTATCAATACCACTGAAGGTAAACAGGCACAGCAGGATTCGTTCTCTATCCGCCGCAGTGCCTTGCAGGGCAAAGTGTATTACACCACCACTTTAAGTGGGGCGGATGCAGTATGCCAGGCTATCGGTATTCAACTGCCAATGGATGTTTATCGCTTGCAAGACCTGCAATCGATCTAACATAAACTTGCAAAGGGTTCCGCTATCAGTGGATAGCGGAGCTTTTTTTTTACAACCAGCATAGGTGATTATTCTCGTAGAGAAGGACTTTTTTATGCAACGCTTTCCAATGACCCCAAAAGGTGAACAGGCACTTAAAGAAGAATTGCAACAGTTAAAATCGGTGGACCGTCCACGTATTATTGCTGCCATTGCCGAGGCGCGTGCGCATGGCGACCTGAAAGAAAATGCGGAATACCATGCCGCCAAGGAGCAGCAGGGCTTTTGTGAAGGCCGTATTCAGGAAGTGGAAGCCAAACTGGGTGCCGCTGACGTAATTGACGTGACCACCCTATTACAGGATGGCCGTGTGGTATTTGGTGTAACGGTTGAAATTGAAAACCTGGATACCGAAGAGCGCAAAAGCTACCAGCTGGTAGGCGATGATGAAGCCGACTACAAGATTAACAAGATTTCCATCAACTCCCCGATTGCGCGTGGTCTGGTTGGCAAGCGCGAAGGCGATGAAGTAAAAATCAACACTCCTAAAGGTGAAGTTGAATATGAAATCGTGAGTGTGAAGTATATTGCCTGATAAGGCGTGTGACAGATAAAGGACCAGTTTTGGTCCTTTATTGTTGGGATTTCCGTTAGCAAAGCTTAGCTTTGCTCAACGCACCTTGTTGTGGGTGGGTTACATTGCACTAACGTACATTACGCAGGCTAATTATCTAGGGGGTTAATTTATTGCTTTTACATTCAAGAGACTCGGCTTTACCAGCTACAATATTAAGACCGGATATAAACTCATTTTCAGAACTATATGGTATATAAATAAAAGATTTCTCTGTTATGTCTTTAATAACTAAAGCTACTATTCCAAACTGATTCAATAAACCTGTATTACGCAATTCAAAGAATAGTTTAGGATCGGTATTAACTCCTTGCTTAGGAATCCAGATTCCCCCAACACCTCCAGCATACGGAGGTAGCTGTTTGTATCTTTCTTCAAAAGGTGGCATAACTCCTTCTGATAAATATTTATTAGCCTGCTCATTCATTAGTACAATGACACAGTCGCCAACTCCAGCAAAATATAACCCTTTTTTATCTTCTCCCACTAACTGATATACACCAGCACTTAGTCCTTCAACCCACTTTACTTTTGCAAGACCTCTAGTTTCTGTTCTCGTATAGTCATGAGTAAGAATAAAATATTTATCATCATTAGATTTTTGAAGTTTGGCAAAGGTAAGACAGCCAGATGTAAAAGCACAAATAAGAAAAATAAGAAAAATAAGAAAAAACCGATACATAAATATTCCTCAAAATAAACTTTCTTTATATACATCTTTTCATAAGGCAAGAAATGCTCAATAAAGCATAACCTCGTTTCATGAAGGTGATTTGATAGCTAATAATAGTGATATGAGCTATCAACCTATAAAATCCCTATCAGATAACGTGTAAGGTGCATAGCATTTTACAGGGCACCCGTTAGCAAATCCCAGCTTTGCGTAACGCAGCTTACAATAATAGTGGGACATAAAGCCCAGCTTTATTAACGCCACCCTAACTGGCCGCAATTTAGGCAATTAGCCACATAACTCATTTTAAATAAATGGGATAAGCAGGCTGGCGCCTTGGCCCAGCATCACATTCATCCTTGTGGAATTTCCCGCCACCAACGAACGTCACCCCTTCGGATAAAGCACCATCTGGGTACAGCGGAACAGGGCTATCAGCTTGCCACTACCTTGTGCTGTCACTTCGCAATCCCATACCTGCGTCGTTTTGCCCAGATGCACGGCCTTGGCAAC
Source organism: Alkanindiges sp. (assembly GCA_030152125.1). Lineage (GTDB taxonomy): Bacteria > Pseudomonadota > Gammaproteobacteria > Pseudomonadales > Moraxellaceae > JASLIR01. Next base: position 5,751 of record JASLIR010000374.1, on the reverse strand, counting down.
ACATTCAATCACGCCATCGCGTGCCGTACCAAGGTGATTGGACTTCAATTCAATGGTGGTAAAGCCGGAAGCACCTGCTGGCAGGTTTAGCATACAGCCATAACCTGCCGAGGTATCCGCCAGCGCCACCACACTGGCCGCATGCAAAAAGCCATTAGGGGCCAGCAACTCCTCCCGTACAGGCAGGATTGACCGCACCTGATTACCCTGAATATCAACAATCACAATGCCAAGGTAGCCGGGCAGCTTGCCCTGCCCCATACTATTCAGTGCTTCAATGCTCATCATCTTAGGCAATCCTACAGCTCAAATTTATCAATGGTATATGGTTAATATTAGCTGATATACATGCATTAATGCAGCGTACAGCACTACAAAAACAGGTTCAGGGTGTAAACATCCCCACATCAGTTTGCCCTTACAACTTACACCTGCTTATCCGCACAGGCCAGCAAATCGTGTTTGGTAGCACCTGCGGATAATGCTTTTATCCATTCAATATGTTTTGATTATACCTGACCAAAAACCATGTCCAGCACACATTACACGGCTGTCATTTTACTTGTAAGTATCAATAAAACATAGGGATTTACGGAAGGCTGCATTCTTGCCTTTTATCCTCCAGCTAGCTTTGTGATATGACCAGCATGCGGCTATCGCTCAATTCCATCTGTTTTCTGTAAGAGGCTTTAAATGACCCGATTTATTAGTTTTACAAAAAAAGGTGGATCAAGCGCCCCGCATCATCTGTTGCCACGCAAGGTAAAATTTGACTGGCAACATACACCGATTGACTGGCTGGATGGGCAACCTTTCACCAGTCATTTTTTAAATGCGTTGCATCTATTGCTGCCCGGTGGCGAGTTCTGGATGTGCCGTATGCTCAACAAGGCACTTCCGCAAATACAGGACACCAAACTGCGTGAGGACATGATTGCATTTGTACGGCAGGAAGCCATCCACGCCAACGCGCATAATGTTGCAGTTGAAGACTATTTAAAAGTAAATGGACTTTATCCGGAACAGTACATGCAGGCCGTTAACTGGCTGTTTACCAGCTTACTGGCGGATGCGCCTTTGGGTTTAACTATTAAATCTCCCCGGTTAACACAGGAATGGCTAAAGTTCCGCATTGGTGCTATGGCCGCTTTGGAACATATGACCTGTGTGCTGGGCCAATATGTGCTGGATCAAACAACATGGGATAAACATCATGCTGATCCGGTGCTGGTGGATTTATTCCGCTGGCATGGTGCAGAAGAAATTGAACACCGCTGTGTCGCCTTTGATGTATATACGGCAATGGATGGCAGCTACGGAATGCGCTTCCCAACCGTTATTCTGGTGTTTGGTGTGGTGATGGGATACTGGTGCACTGGTGCAAGTGCCATTTTGCAGCAGCATCCACATATCCGGGCAAAAAATATTGACCCTAGCCCATTAAAAAGCTGGTTCTGGAAACAATGGGCTCAAGCCAGCAAACAGGACTTTATACCAAGCTTGAGCTGGTTAGCAAAATCGTACTTAAGCTATCTATCACCCCAATACAACCCGATGAATGAGGGTTCAACCGAACAGGCTTTGGCCTATCTGGCAAGATCAGCGGGGTATCTGGCGACTTCAAAGCGGGCGGGTGTTTAATTGTTATTTAAAAGAGGCTGCTTTATCAAGGCAGTTTCCTTTTATTATTAATAAAGTAAATTTGTAGAAGTAGGCCGGTGCCTTGGCCCAGCGCAACATAAAATGAATTGAAACAAAGGACACCTATGGACTGGGCTAAAGCCAGCAGCCTGCACATTAATAAATAGATATGGCCCTGTGGTAAGGTGCCCGTTAGCAAAGCCCGGCTTTGCGTAACGCACCACAGGGAATCCATCACATTAAAATCACTTTTCGACCAATAGCATCCACACACCCTTGTACTTGCCCTCGCAACACACAACAATAGCAGCACAAAAAACGAGCACATTGCCATGCCCGTCTGCATACATGACAGGATGGCACAAACAAAATACTGGAGCTGCTACATGAACAAAAACTTGCCAAACAAAGCCAAATCCCTGGCGCTTGCCTTCATGCTGGGTATAGGAGCAGTTAGCCCTGCACTGCTTGCCACCCCTGCCTATGCCGCTACCAGCAGCACAACACAAATCAACCCTGTGCAGTTGGCGCAACTGGTCGGCAAGCTGCAAAGCAACATGGCGCAGCGCAGCCTGAGCAGTGCAGAAAAAGCCCTTTACCAGCAGTTGTACAGCATTGCCAACAGCCAGCAAAACCTGTTTGACCCAGCCATCAGCAACCCAGTGCAGCAGTACGAAGCCATTAAGAGCAAAATCCGCAACCAGTTTAATAACGCCAGGCAACTGGCAGTCAACACTTATGGCAGCCAGTCACAGCAAAAAGTACTGCTGGCAGTCAATGCCTTTATTTTAATGTACTACGATGCACTCAGCCGTAATAACCCCAAGTTTTACTGGTCGAATCTGGGTGTGTTTGTGGCTAATGATGTGCGCTCAAACTATGCGCTGACCTTTTCACTATCCAATGCCTTGGACCCTTTAAACATTACCAACAGCCAGAACATCCGCATTGCCGGGATGGATGTCCCTACCCTGCAAGCCACCATCATGCAGGCCAACCAGATTTTAATTAACGGACAGGCTGATGTGATGGTGGATATAGGTGGTCTAGGTGTGCTGCACCAGCACTACGACTCCCAGCTACTGGCGCAGCAGCTTTCCGCTTATGGCAGCAACCTGGTTACCACCTTTCAGTCGCAACAAACTGCCGATAGTTATGCAGCCAGCTATGGCATTAACAATGCCACCTTTAAACAACTGGCAACCACGGCGGCCATAAACCTTGGTATCCACGAACAGGAAAAAATGCTGCAACCGATGTGGGATAAGCCACTGATGCAGGACTTTGCCAAAATCAATGACTTTATGCTGAAGCTAAGCCTGGAAAATATTGGCCTGCGTGGCGATATTTTTATTGGCGTAAACAAGTTCCAGCCCAGCCTGCTGTCGCCCTATCTGATTATCCGTGCACCGGTTGGCGCTACCAATCTTGCGGCGCTGCAGGACCGCATTGCCATTGCGCGTAATGGCTTTACAGTCCTAAACCAGTGGAAGCAAAACTGGCTGTACTCTCCTTGGATTCCGGTGTATCAATCGCAACTGGGTAAAGGCGAAAATTTATATCAGCCTGCCGGGGCACGTTAAGCACCAGCACTGTACACCCAGCAAAAAGGCGGCCTTTTAAAAGTCGTCTTTTTTATTGCCAGACATTTGGCTAAATCACTGTCATTTGTCTGCCCGCAACAGGCTAATAGTTCCTTTTTTAAACTTAAATCAACCTTCTAATTTAAAAAGATAAAACCATCAAACTATCGTATTTTTTACAAAATAAAGGCATCCGGTTTTATTCCCCTTGTCATCTTTCCCTGCTAAAACGAGACCTGTGTCCTTGATCAATGGTTCAGTATTTATATGATTGGCTTGGTCAAATAACGACCATCAGGTTAAGGATAATGCAGATGAAAAAAACAATTTTAGGATTAATGCTGGCCGTTGCCATGAGCAGTGCCTATGCCATTGATTTATCGCCAAACAGCAATGGTGGCAGTGGCAACATTCCGTCCGGTTATAGTGTGGTGAACTTTAAAGTTTCCAATGGCAACTGGGTGCCAAGCATTAACTTGCCTGCCTCCGCCAGCAATGGCAGTGTGGTTAATATTTCTTCAGAAGCCGGTTATGACAGCAATATCATCACCAGCAATACCGACTATCCGCTAGGCTCCATGCTGCTTAAAGAAGGCCAAAGCGTATCTTTTATTTATCAGACCAGCCAGAACCGCTGGACCTTAAGCGCAGTGCCACAATACAGCCCCAATAGTACCGGCGCCACCGTTCCGGCCTTGGGCAGCAACCGTGCTGTACGTTACAACATGGCGGATGGCAACTGGACAGGTACCATTTACCTGCCTGCCAGCGCTGCCGACAACGCAGTGATCCTGATTAATTCATCGGCCACCTGGTCGGCCAATATTGACCCGGCCAATGTGTTACAAGCCAGCACCCTGCGCATCCAGACCGGCGACCAGTATGCCCTGCTGTACAGTAGCCTGCATCAAAAATGGGTGCCGCTGATTACTCCACTACGCAAGCTGACCGCCACACAGGCAGGTGCAGTTGTAGCAACACCAACCGCGCCAAAAACCGAAATCAGCTTTAGCGACAGCGCCTGGCGCGCATCCATCACCCTGCCGGCAAGTGCAGGTGACCGTGACCGTATTTTTATTAAATCCACTGCCACCAATCCGGCCACCATCAGCAACAGCAATGTGGAATTTAAAGGCAGCTTAAGCATTCAAAATGGTGCCAGCTACGAGTTTATGTTTGTAAAGGAAAAGAACCTGTGGGTGGTGCAAAACAGCCCGGCTGACAGCTATCAGGTAAAAAACCTTACGGCCGGGCAGATTCCCGCCATGCGCTACCCGCTTAGCCGTGTGCAGTCTGCCGATGCCAACTGGACCAGCGTAGTAAAACTACCGGATACCGCCAAGGTGGGTGACCGTGTGATTGTACAAAGCGATGCACAGTATTCCTTTAATATCACGGCAACCCAGGCCAACTTTACGCCTAAAAATATCACCAAAGGCGATACGGTGCGCTTTATTAGAAGCGCTGATAATAAATGGTCAGTCGAAAGCAACCTGATTAACATGCTGCTGGTGTATAGCGAACAAGCGGCAGCGCAGCTGGGTGACAGTGCCATGAAAGCCCGCCTGCTGGAAGGCTTGCGTTTAACCAATGAAGCGGCTGAAAACTCCCTGGCCAACTTTTACCTGAAAGTAGCAGCGGTCATTAAACAGGAAATGCCGGGTGACACCCTGGGCGATGCCTTGTCTATCCTGCGGAGCGACAGCGTGGTACAAAACCAGCGTAACCTGCTGGCAGCCGATGCAGTGTACTATGAAGGCACCGAAGAAGGCTGCGGACTGGCCTATGTAAACCAGTATCCAAGCGCCTACAACATGGCGGGTACTGGCTCGCTTAACTGTGGCACCACGGTAATGCGGCACGAGTTTGGACATAACATGGGCTTAAACCATGGTGGCGAGCGCAGCACAGAACTCCCGTATGCACAGGGCTACAGCAAACTGGCCACCGTGATGGGCGGCAATGCCATTCCCTACTTCTCCACCCCCAAGCTGTATACCAGGGATTTAGGGCTGGCGCTGGGCATTGAAAACCAGATTGATGAAGTACGTATGCTGAACCAGAACTCAGCGGCGGTATCACAGTTCCGTTAAGACGGATCGGGACTGTTCGGGACTATCCTGCCAGCCTGCTTCATTGGTCATTAGGCTGGCAGGATTACCCATAACCTCAAAAACCAGATTTATCATGCTGTTAAACCTGAACTTGTATTCGCAAAATAAAAACAGCCATATTCTTTCAGGGTTAATACTTCCCGGCAAAAGTGAGAAATACGTCCTTGGCGGACTTGCTCAATATTTATATGATGCAACTGAAACATGGATGATCATTATTTTTAAGGACAACACGGATGAAAAAACTTGTTCTGAGCCTGCTGCTGGCTGCGGCCATGCACAGCGCCTATGCCATTGATTTAACACCCAACAGTAACGGTGGCAGTGGTAATATTCCTGCCGGTCATAGCCTGGTGAACTTTAAAACCTATAATGGTAACTGGGTACCAACCATCACCTTGCCAGCCACCGGA
>JASLIR010000142.1 GCA_030152125.1 Alkanindiges sp. | reverse complement strand
GGTAGTTGGTTTAACAGGTGGTATTGGCAGTGGTAAAACCGCTGCCAGTGACTGGTTTGCCAGTCAGGGCATTGATATTGTAGATGCCGATGTTGTGGCCCGGCTGGTGGTTGAGCCCGGACAACCCGCTCTTAACGAGATTAAAGCCGCTTTTGGTGACTGGGTACTACAGTCAAATGGCACTCTGGACCGGGCCGCACTCAGGCAGCATATTTTTACCCATCCGGAAGCGCGGCAAACACTGGAAGCAATTACCCACCCCCGCATTCGCCAGGAAATTATCCGGCAACTGGAAGCTTCAAATTCCAGCTATAGCATGCTGGTGTCACCCTTACTGCTTGAAAGCAGGCAGCATGAGCTGGTGGAACGTATTTTACTGATTGATGTGCCAGAACATTTGCAGCTGTCACGCGCAAGTTTACGCGATGCACAAAGCAGCGATGCCATTGCCAGAATTATGGCTGTACAAATGCCACGATTACAACGCCAGACCCATGCCGATGATATTGCTGTCAATGATGGTGACTTGGCGCACTTATATCAGCAGCTGGAAAGCCTGCACGCCAGCTATCAGGTATTAGCGCGCCAGCGCCAGGGCTGAAGCGCCCCAATCCCCATCCCCAAAAGACCCACTGCAATGGCCAGATTCAATGGCTCATTCAGTAATGGTACCGCAGCCAAAGCCGCCAGAAAGGGTGCCAGCGCCAACAGACTACCTGTTTTAAAAGCACCAAGCCGCTCTATGGCGCCAATGTAGGTTAGCATGGCAATAATCACCACAAACACGCCATGAAAAATTCCCTGCTCCGCCATCTGCATATACGTGGCGGTTTCCAGCTTTTTAGGCAGGAATAACACATACACCGGCAGAAAAATAATAGCCGACCAGATGGCAACCCCTGCCATGGCCTGCCAGGGTGGCAGCATCCAGCGCTTTAAAAAAACCGTGTACACGCCCCAAAAGGCCGCACCCATCACAAAAAACAGATCACCACGGCTAAGATAAAACTGGCCTTCATATACCATAGCCAACACCATACCCCCTAGCCCCAGCGCCATAAACGCCAGGCTAATCCAGATATGCTTGCTAAAGCGCTCGCTCAGCACAAAATAGGCAGCAATGGCGGTACAGGCCGGTAAAAAGCCGTTTAACCAGATGGCCGCATGGGCTGCCGGTGCATAACTAAAACCGGAATACACCGCACAGGAATAGGCAATACCACCCAGCACGGCCAGTACCAGCACCCGGCTATCCAGCAGGAACCGCCATTCACGCCGCCATAGCTGAATGGGTATAAGTACAATAAATGCTGTGGCAAAGCGCAGGGCGGTAATATCCCATGCGGTGAGTGCCTGTTTGGCACCAATGCGTGATATCAGGGTAAAACTGCCCCATATCAGCATGGTGGCAATCAGTAGTAAATATCCCTTTTTTATTTCCGCCTGACGATCCAGTTCAGCGCGGCTTACTTCAGTGGACATCCACTACCCTCATATTATGTACGTTGCCGGCAGGCCTCGTATAAAGCCATACCAGTCGCTACACTCACATTCAAACTCTGCAAGTCGCCTTGCATGGGAATATAGGCAGCCTGGTCGCATTGCTCCCGGGTCAGCCGGCGCAAACCGGTATCCTCTGCTCCCATCACTACGGCAATGGCCCCGGTAAAATCGCACTGGTCAATCGGCTTGGCCTGCTCATCCAGCAAGGTGCCAATCACCCGTACCCCCTGCTCACGCAGGCTTGCCAAGGCGCGAGCGAGGTTGGTTACCTGCACAAAGGCCACTTTTTCCGCACCACCCGCTGCCACTTTACGCGCAGTAGGGGTTAAACTGGCAGCGCGGTCACGTGGAGCAATCACCGCATCCACCCCCATGGCAGCAGCCGTACGGATACAGGCTCCCAGGTTATGCGGGTCGGTAATTTGATCCAGCACCAGCAAAAAAACATCTGCCTTGCCGGCTACCAGCTTGTCCAGGTCCTGTTCATTTAATACAGTAGCCGGACGCACGGCAGCAACAATACCCTGATGCTGGGTCGCGCCTGCCAGCTTAGCCAGTGTATCGCGCGAGGCTTTTTGTACACTGATCCCATGCGGTGTTGCCAAGGTCAGTAAATGACTTAAACGCTCATCTTCCCTGCCTTGCAGCACAAACAGGCTGAGCACCAGTTCCGGCTGGGTAAGTAGCAGGGATTCAACCGCATGCAATCCAAAATGATATTCGGGCTTTGCCATAATCTGGACTTCAATAAAGCACTGCCACAGCATAGCCATGCTGCAACGGTGTGTAGTGAGCTGACGTAGACAACCGGGTCATCAAATGACACCCATCATCTGTTCAGAATAAAGGAAATAACAACGAAGAAAAATACGGCTTTAGGCGAATGGCTAACACGTTAGTAGCCATTGCCAGCACAACAATCAGACTGGATTAGCCTTCCAGATGGCACACATAATCAACCGGCTCGGATACTTCCACATAAAAACGGCTGTTACCCGGCACATAAAAAGACTGCCCGGCACGATACAGCTCGCTTTCTTCCGCATCGGCAATGCGCACACGGCACTCACCCGCAATAATTTCCATACGCTCAGGCACATGGGTTTCAAAGGTTAATGGCTTTTCGGTGGGAAGAAACACTCCCAGCGTTTTTTTGCTGCCATCATCAAACTGTACGGTATGGCTAATGCATTTGCCATTAAAATATATATTTGACTTTTTAATTACTGTCACTTGGTCAAATTGAGCAGGATTCATCTTTTTACTCCACGAAAGACCGCCGTATTTTAGCCGAGCACTGCACTTTGGGCTAGGGGTCCTGCCAAATATCCGCTATATCCAAACGTGATGCAACGGCCACAGACCCTGACTATATAGTAGCAGTATTCAACACATGCACCTATATTCTGTTATCAATTACCGTCAAACATCTTTGCGATTTTTCTGCACAAAATGTTAAGCTTAAACGCAAGACTGAATTGATAAACGCCATAAAATCACCTTCCCTGTTTGCCGCTGACCACCCTCACCGTTCATAGAGGTATGCCTGTTCAATGCTAAGCCATTTGCACCTACAGAATTTTGCCCTTGCCGAGCAACTGTCCATTGAACTGTCTGGCGGCTTTAATGTGCTGACAGGGGAAACCGGGGCTGGCAAGTCGCTATTGATTGACGCGCTGTCCGTATGCCTGGGCGATCGTAGCGATGCCAGCCATGTACGTTTTGGTGCTGAAAAAGCCGATGTGACTGCCAGCTTTGACTACCCGGTGGATAGTCCGGTACTGCAATGGCTGAATGAACGCGAACTGGATGATGCCGAACAGCAGGTTCACTTACGCCGGGTTATTTTAAGTAATGGCCGCAGCAAAGCCTGGATTAATGGCCGCCCTTCCAGCCTGGGTGAACTTAAAGACATTGGGCGCCTGCTGGTGCAACTGTATAGCCAGCATAGCCAGCAACAACTGCTGGAACCACCCTATCCAAAAAACTGGCTGGACCGCTATGCCGGTTTTAAGGCTCAGGCAGACGATGTAAAGCAGAAATACCAGCACTGGCGACATTTAATCACTGAGCAACAGTCTGCCCTTAGCGCACAGGCACAACGGCAGGCCCGCCTGATTGAACTGGAAGTGCAACTGGAAGAAATACTGCCTTTACAGTCCCTGAACTATCAGGAGCTGGAGCAGGAATATGACCGCTTAAGCCATTTCGAGTCGATGATGCACGACTGCGCCGCTCTGGTGGATGCACTGGATGAACAGGAAAATAACATTATTCAGCAACTGGCAGCCTTAAGCCGGCGCACACAAACCCATGCCTCACGCTCAGTTCACTTAAATAATGTGAATGAAGCCCTGGTCAATGCACACAGTGAACTGGATGATGCGGTTGCTACCTTGCGGCAATTTATAGACCAACAGAGCTTTGACCCGGAACGCATGACTGAGCTAAACCAGCATCTGGAAGTATTCCATCGCCTGGCCAGAAAATACCGTATCAACCCTAATGAACTGCTTGGCATGATTGACCAGTGGCAAGCTGAATTGGAACGCCTAAGCCTGCTGGATAACCCGGAAGCCATGGCGGCACAGCTACAACAGGCGGAACAGGCGTTTATGCAGGCGGCTAGCGCGCTGGATCAGGCACGCCGTGCAGCGGCCGAACCACTGGCAAAAAACCTGACAGCACAGGTACGCCCACTGGCACTGCCAGAGGCACACTTTGAGTTTGGCTTTGAAACACTGGAACAACCCGGTGCCGATGGCCTGTCGTCCATTCAGTTGAACTTTACCGCCAACAAAGGCATTCCGGCGCAGCCCCTGGCTAAAGTAGCTTCAGGTGGCGAGCTATCGCGAATTGCACTGGTGATGCAGGTGATGAACGCGGAAAAAACTGATGCCGACGTACTGGTGTTTGATGAGGTGGACGTAGGTATTAGCGGCGGCACGGCAGAAATAGTTGGCCGCCTACTGAAAAACCTGGGCAAGCATGTGCAAATTCTGTGTATTACCCATCAGCCACAGGTTGCCGCACTGGCAGACCAGCATTTACTGGCAGAAAAACAGCAAACCGATCAGGCGTCCAGCCAGATTTTTCAGCTGGACCAGCAACGCCGTATTCTGGAACTGGCCAGAATGTCCGGAGGCGTGGAAATTACCGAAACCACCTTGCAGCATGCGCGTCAGTTGCTAAATTTGTCTTAGGATGCAGTGGGCGCTAAATCTGCTCCAGCAAACAATTAGCAGTTCTCACCGCTTACTCAATATAAGGGAACTGCATGTTTTGCTGTCGCTAACATGACATTTTGCCCATAAAACCATCAAGCGACACCTACAATGAATAATAATCAACCAAACAATAAGTTTTTCATGATTTTATATTTGCATCCTTTAAAATTCCTGTCTAAAATTGCGCTACCTTGAGATGACAGCCAAAGATTGCAACAAAATGCAATTTTGTCATCGAAATGACGCTAAGTCCCTATCGTCTAGAGGCCTAGGACATCGCCCTTTCACGGCGGTAACCGGGGTTCGAATCCCCGTAGGGACGCCATATTTAAGATGGCAACATCTGGTAAAAAACCC
>JASLIR010000267.1 GCA_030152125.1 Alkanindiges sp. | reverse complement strand
GACCTGTATCTGCGCTCCCGTAGCGAAGGCTTTGGCAGCGAAGTACAGCGCCGTATCCTGATTGGTACCTATGCCCTGTCTGCCGGGTATTACGATGCCTATTACGTGAAAGCGCAGAAAGTACGCCGCCTGATTCAAAACGACTTTTTAAAAGCCTTTGAACAGGTAGACTTTATTGCCGGCCCCACTGCCCCCACCACTGCCTACAAGATTGGTGAAAAGCAGGACCCGGTAGCCATGTACCTTGGCGACATTTACACCATTGCGGTAAACCTGGCTGGCCTGCCTGCCATTAGCGCCCCGGTTGGTTTTGATGCGGCTGGCCTGCCAGTTGGCCTGCAACTGATTGGCAATTACTGGTCCGAAGCCAGCTTGTTATCCATTGTGCATCAATACCAGCAACAGACCGATTGGCATACCCAGCGCGCTGCTGTGGCAAAGGAGGGCGTATAAATGGCTAAGCTTATAGATGGCTGGGAAGTAGTAATTGGCCTGGAAATTCACTGCCAGTTAAACACCAACAGTAAAATTTTTTCCGGTGCCTCCACTGCATTTGGTGCCGAGCCGAATACACAGGCCAGCCTGATTGACCTGGCATTGCCGGGTGTACTGCCAGTAGTCAACACAGTGGTGATTGATAAAGCCATCCGTTTTGGTTTGGGCGTGGATGCGGAAATTGGCCGTGCGTCGGTATTTGCCCGTAAAAACTACTTTTACCCTGACCTGCCCAAGGGCTACCAGATTAGCCAGATGGATCATCCGATTGTGGGCATAGGCCACATCGACATTCAGCTGGAAGATGGCAGCACCAAGCGTATTGGCATTACCCGTGCACATCTGGAAGAAGACGCTGGTAAATCGCTGCACGAAGACTTTGCCGGGATGACTGGGATTGACCTGAACCGTGCCGGTACGCCCCTGCTGGAAATTGTATCCGAGCCGGACATGCGTTCCAGCGAGGAAGCCGTGGCCTATGTACGCGCCATGCATGCGCTGGTGCGCTGGCTGGATATCAGCGATGGCAACATGGCGGAAGGCTCCTTCCGGTGTGACTGTAACGTGTCTATTCGCAAGCCGGGTCAACCATTTGGAACTCGTTGCGAACTAAAAAACATCAACTCCTTCCGCTTTATTGAAAAAGCCATTGAAGTGGAAATTGAGCGCCAGATTGATGTAATCGAAGGTGGCGGCAAGATTATTCAGCAAACCCGCCTGTTTGATCCAAACAAGATGGAAACCCGTGCCATGCGCTCCAAGGAAGAAGCGAATGACTACCGCTACTTCCCGGACCCGGACTTACTGCCTGTGGTGGTAAGCGAAGCACAAATCGAACAGATTAAAGCCGAACTGCCGGAACTGCCGGTAGCACGCCGTGAGCGCTTTGTGGCGGAGTATCAACTATCTGAATACGACTCGCGTATTTTAACCGCCTCACGTGAGCTGGCAGACTTTTATGAAGCCGTTGTAGTGGCATCCGGTGGCGCTGCACAGGCCAAACAGGCTGCCAACTGGGTGATGGGTGATTTGCTGGGTGCACTCAACAAGGCCGAAAAAGAGATTATTGAATCGCCTATCAGCCCGCAGCAACTAGGTGGCCTGATTAGCCGCATTGTGGATAACACCATCAGCGGTAAAATTGCCAAGCAAGTATTTGCCGAAATGCTAGAAAATCCGGGGCAGACTGCCGACCAGATTATCGAAGCTAAAGACTTGAAACCAGTTGATAATAGTGCCATTGAAGCCATTATCAAAGAGGTGATTGCTGCCAACGAGAAAATGGTTGAAGAGTACAAATCCGGTAAGGAAAAAGCCTTTAACGGTCTGGTTGGCCAGGTAATGAAAGCCTCCAAAGGCAAAGCACACCCGGCACAGGTAAACCAGTTAATGAAAGAGTTGCTGGGTTAAGTACCCTGCCCTGGCATTAACGCTAAAATGGCGCCGGTTAAACCCGGCGCCATTTTTATTTGTAACTCTTCAAAGCGCAAATCAAGCTTACATTGCTTACACAGCTGCCACCTTAATCAACAAAAGCGCTTATTTAATACACTTCCTCACAATTTCGGTGCATTTATCCAGCATATGCAACCGCTCGGTACCACATTAAGGCTTGCAGCAAACGCTTAAGACGGTATACTTAAGTCATCTCTGAGGTGTTGGCCAGTGTATCCAATCCCCTGAGCCGATATCATCACTTAAGGATGCGGTCTGCTGACTTTGTGTGTAAGCCTGCCCAGTAGCAGGAAACCTGTGAGTTAGCGTCGCCTCCACCTTGAACTTTAGGGTTCAAGGGTCAAGATATACAGCGGCACTTTGGAGAACCTAATTTAATAAAAATTGCCCACATATGCGGGCATTTTTTATTTGTCAATCAGATAGTTGCTTTCTAAAAAAATGACCACCACTTCATTGCAATTACCACTTCATCATTGGCGCAGGCTTTAGCGGATGCCGTAGCAAGTTTTTCAGTCCTAACTGCAACAAGCGCTGATGAAAGCCCGCATTGGGAAACTCAGCCTTTAACTGCCTGATAAATGCCTTACTGATACCGTGGCGCACCAGACCCAGCGAAAAATCCACCAGGTCAGCCTGCCGGAACAACTCAATTGGTTTATTCCCGGCATAAGGCGACAGTTTATGATGCTCACTAATCATCAAACCAACCTGTTGTGTATCCAGCTCAGGATAATTCGCCAGATACTGCGCTGCTTCGCGGACGGAAGGCGGTAAATAATCCAGCGTCCCATCCGTCCACAAGCCCACATCATGAAAAGCCAGTGCCACTGCTGCTTCGTCCTCATCCACGCTGATATGGTTTAACTCAGCCAGTTGCAGATAAATATTCAGCACCCGGTAGCAGTGGTTACGATAGCCAGCAAAGTCAGCAGCAATCTGAGGACGATACTGCTCAAGAATGCTGTCTAATCTGGCTTGCCGGCTAATCAACATCATACCATTCCTGAATTACTCGTCAGTTAACGAGCATTCATAGTTAGAAGGATCAAACTTGCAGCGAACACGCTTCAGTACCTGCATCATGGTTTTATCGTAAAAACCTTCCTGAGTCATGGAAATACGTGCTTCACGCATCATTTTCAGGTAGCCAGGCTTATCCGTTTCGGAAACATCCATCCAGTATTTCACCGGAATATCACCTTCAATCTCATTCACAAACTGATAGGCCGGGGCCAGGTTCATGGAACTGAATTCACGCACAATCTGGCCGATACCTTCCGGGAACTTGCCGCGCTGCATCATTAGTACACCAGTTACCTGCATCAGCGGGAAGCGGATGATTGCACCTTTTACCTGACCACTAGGTGTTGTCATGCCCTTGTAAAACTCGAAAGGCTTAAACAGCAAGGCAGGCGCAGCAATAATATCTACATCGCCATTGTTAAACTTGCCACCCAGGGTTAGCAAATCCACGCTCACCGGTTGCGCGCCTACACGCTGCACCATTTTGGCTTGTGACTTATCAAAATCAAACACAGCCACTTTTTTTACCAGCCGCTTTAGCCAGATTGTTAATACTGCGGTCGTTTACCATAAAGTAAGCAGCACCCAGTGGAATAACACCTACCACCTCATAGTCCTTATTCACCATTTTGGCATTAAACTCAGGGCGGGATAACACACT
>JASLIR010000233.1 GCA_030152125.1 Alkanindiges sp. | reverse complement strand
GTGTTTAAACCCTGGGTATGGCTGGAATGGAGCCGTGTTTCCAAAAGTAAGCTATTGCCACATCCGGTATGGTTAAGCCTGCAGCAAATTCCTTATTTTAGCCCATGGTATGACCCGGTACTGGAAGCCAGCACCGAAGATGCCATCGCCTATCTGGACAAATCCCCTGCAGCCATACGTGCGGCTACTGTGGTTTAATCCCACAATTTATCGATCATCAGCATCGCTAAAAACTGCTCGCCATTACCTTCATGTCTGGTTATGCTCCAGAGATGAAGGTTTTACAAGTAGCTGTTATGACACCCCATAACCACACTCAGCATCACGGCCACCATCATCACGAAGTACATTTTAGCCAGCGTATGGGCTGGTTACGTGCTGCGGTACTGGGTGCCAATGATGGCATTATCTCGGTATCAAGCCTGGTGGTAGGTGTTGCTGCCAGTGGTGCCAGCCACCAAACCCTCCTGATTACCGCTGTAGCCGGGCTGGTGTCCGGTGCCATTTCCATGGCAGCCGGTGAATATGTATCGGTAAAATCGCAAGCCGACATTGAAGAAGCCGACCTAAAAAAAGAAGCCCTCGAACTCAAACGCAATCCGGATTTTGAGCTAAAAGAGCTGAGTCATATTTATATTGACCGTGGTTTAACCCCCGAACTGGCACATGAAGTGGCGGTGCAACTGATGGCAAAGGATGCCCTACAGGCACATGCGCGCGATGAAATTGGCATTTCTGACATTGCCAGCGCCAAGCCTATTGAGGCAGCTGTGACCTCGGCGGCGGCCTTCTCGGCAGGGGCAGCCTTTCCCCTCATCACCATTGCCTTATCACCTACAGCCTACCTGCAATACAGCATTGCTATGGTTACCTGCCTGGCGTTGCTGCTATTGGGAGGCCTGGCCAGTTATGCCGGCGGTGCACCCATTGCAAAAGGTGCCCTACGGGTGGTGTTCTGGGGTATTATTGCCATGCTGTGTACTAAACTGATTGGATCACTGCTTGGTGCCAATCTGACTTAATAGAAAACAGGGAAAAGACATGCCAATGATTACAACGCGCGACCAGCAGCCATTATTTGTGCGGGTAATTGGTCAGGGTCAGCCGGTGCTGGTGCTTTCCGGCCTTGGTATGGACAGCAAGCAATGGCTGCCTTTTTTTATGCCCTATTTAAGCCAGTTTAAATTTTATATCCCGGATTTCCGGGGTTTTGGTGGCTCAGCAGATACCCCTTTTAACCAGCCGGATGTATTTAACAGCCACATGCAGGATGTGGAAGACATCGTTGCGCATTTCCAGCTCAAAGATTTTTTGCTGATTGGCTACTCCCTGGGTGCCACTACCAGTATGCACTGGATGCAAAACGGCAATTTTGCCACGCAATCCATCAAGCGCTACCTGCAAATCGACCAGACCCCGTGTATTCATCTCCGTGACGACTGGCCTTATGGTTTGCTTGGACAACAACAGGCAGATTTTATGGGCAGCCTGCAGCAGTTGCTCACCATTCTGCAACGGTACCCGGCAGAGCTGCATGTGCACGATATGCCGCGCAGTGATAAACAGGCTTTACTGGCGATTTGGGCGCCTGTACTCAAAAATATGACCAATAAAGGCCTGCCAAACTTTCTGGTTAAGCTGGCCGGTAAATACAACAGCCTGTTTGACCTGCTAACCCCCTTTTCCACCGTGGGTTCCATGCAGGCCTATCTACATGCCTACCTGACCTGCCAGCACGATTACCGTCAGGCCATTGCCGCTATTGATATTCCGGTCACTTTCTTTATGGGCAAGCTATCCCTGCTGTATGCGGTGGAAGGACAGCAAAAAATTGCTGAGTCAGTAAAACAGCATACAGTAGTGGTGTTTGAACAATCCGGGCATACCCCGCTGTTTAATGAGCCCATGAAGTTTTTAAAGTCGCTGGGCGAGTTTTTGCGACAAGGCTAAAAATAAAGCGAACTAAGGATCATGCAGCCATTTACTGAGCCGGAAGTGGAAAATATCTTTCTGGGGTATGCCGAGCCGTTGCGCAGCACCTTATTGGAAATCCGGGAAATGATATTTGCGCAGGCAGTTTTGCTAAATATCCCCATCACGGAAACCATTCGCTGGTGGCAGCCCAGCTATATCCCTGTTGCCAAAAATACCGGCACAACCATCCGCATTGATAAATTTGGCGACACTCAAGTCGCGCTATTCTTTAACTGTAAAACCACCATTGTGCAGGACATCAAAAACCGCTTTGCGGATCAAGTGCAATACTCCAAAAACCGGGCAATCGTCCTGGATGCTGGTCAGGCACTGCCTTCTGAAATCATGCAATATGCCATACAGGCTGGACTAAGCTACTTTAAACAGAAGAAAACCGGGCAGGTTTAAACCAGAAATCTGGTACGACAAATCAGCTTAAAGGTCAATATTAAACAATATGTCTACGTAGGTTGGTGAGCGGGCTTTGCGTAAGCCCTTGTAGCAGTTACTTTAGTTTTTATTGCCATACCTTGTGCTGTATCAAGTTCCCATGCAAGGTGGAAGGGATTTTTATTAAATATCCTTTTATCCTTTGCACACATGAGGTAAAGCAAGATGAAAACTACATTCGCCCTATTAGCCGCCAGCGCCATTGCTATCTCTGCCAGCACTTATGCAGAACAACCTGTTAATCAGGCGGCACTAAGCAATACACAAATTACGCCAGTCACTGTTACACAGGCTAAAAGCCTGAAGGACAACAGCAAGGTCACCTTAAAGGGGCAAGTAGTACGCTCGCTGGGTAATGAAAAATACGAATTTAAAGATGCCACCGGTACGATTGTGGCAGATATTGATGATGAACTATGGAAAGGCCAGCCAATTTCCAATACAGCTACAGTAACGCTGGTAGGGGAAATTGACCACGACAACTTCCCTACAAAGACCGTTGAAGTAGATGTGGACGAGTTTCTGTTTTAATGATGCAAATAACCGGGAAAATGCCTAAAAACCGCCCGAACACGAAAGCTGGCAGTATCTTGTAAATACTGCCAACTATACTTAGACCTCTATATCCACAATCTGTCGTAGCATCAGCGTAATGGCGGACTGCGTATAAGAGTGCAGCTGTGGCATCCCTCCTCCCCTTGGTCCGGCAACATTAAGCCGCAGCACATGCCGCTGCTGCACAAAGCTGGCAATACGCTCGGCTGCGCGTTCTGCGGATAGTTCAGCACTGTCTATCAGCAGATAAGGCTTGTTGGCTTTAATACACTGCTGCAAAGTAAGCTCTGTACCCCCTCTGGCCACAATATATTCAAAATAAATAATCACGGTTGCGTCAGAATCAATAATATTTTGCCGGGTTCTTTGCCGGTAACCTGCACCGGGCAAAACCGTGAGTGGATAGATGTCCGAAATAACACCATCTTCTGCAATGCGCCCCTCAGGGCACCAGCCTCCACAAGGCACACCCATGGCAATGGCAGCATCCAGTGCACCCCGGTCAACACCTGTCTGCCCGCCAGAAACAATCGTAATCTGCATGATTTAATTTAAAACATCGTTTATCAGTTTAATTCCCGAATATCGCATTTAATGCGAATGCTTATGCCCTGCTTCACCCGTATGGTCATGGTCCTCGTGATCATGCA
>JASLIR010000201.1 GCA_030152125.1 Alkanindiges sp. | reverse complement strand
CCAGTGGAAGAAGAAGATGAGCGTGAACCGGGTCTGGCTGAACTGGATTTATAATCCTGCCTTGACCAACCTGCTGTTGATCTAATAAAAGTAGCACTCCGGTGCTACTTTTATTTTTGCGGCAAATGATAGATGATGCCTGATAACAACAAACGACCAGACAATTAATCCAGGCACCTAACCCAGGTAACCTACATAGAGCTTATCATGCAGAAATTAACTGTATTTATTATTCTATTGCTTAGCTTCACCCTGCAACCGAGTTATGCAGATAACCAGCAAACCGGCAATCCCACTACTGCAATGCCAGATATCCCGGGTCAGCAGGCCAATACTGTACAAAAAACGATGATCCTGGAATGGCAATACCGGGGAAAGATCGATTACGAACAGGACATTCCCGGCTATGGTGAGGGTTATCAGTTTCTCAGCCAGCCAGGCCGCGCTTTTATTGATGTATATCGCTACGATCTGGGCAAAAAAGACTGGCAAAATGGTATTGCTGACCCCGGTTTAAGCAAGGTAATGGCGCTTGCCAAAAATGAAATCAACAGCCAGCTACAAAAAGGGGCTTACGTACAGGCAGATTTCGCCGAGCTGACCCAAAGCACTATTGCCGGACAGGATTTTTACGTACAGCCAGTTTATCTGGAAACCCCGCAACACCAGATGACCTCGTTTATCTACCTGAGTGTACTCAATCATCGCTTGCTGAAATTCCGTATTTCCTATCTTAGCCCACCGTCTTCCTACGATATTGAGCAGATAAACCGCCAGTTTATTGAAGAAACCGTGGATGGCTTAACGCAGTGGGAACGATCCGACCCCGCCACCAAGCCAGCCAGCCAGGTGTTATAAAGTGTCACAGCCCTTATCATCCGCCAGGCTGCGCAGCCTGGCCTTTGCCTTGCTGGCCAAGCGTGAATACTCCGCTGCCGATTTAAAAAATAAATTACTGGATGCCGGTGCTGACGCTGCGGATGTTGAACCGTTGATGCAAGAGCTCAGCCAAAGCCATTACCAGAGTGATGAACGCATGGCTGGCATGCTGGTACGCCAGAACATACGCAAAGGCCGTGGCATGGCGCGTATTCAGCAGGATTTAAAAAAGCACCAGATTGACCTGGAACTGGCAGAACAGGAACTGGACGGTGTTGACTGGTTACAACAGGCGATTGATTTGCGGGTCAAGAAATTTGGCCAGCAACTACCGGACGAGCCCAAAGAAAAGCAGCGCCAAGTGCGCTTTTTACAGTATCGGGGCTTTAGTCTGGATATTTGCTTTAAGGCGATCAGCACACATAAAGAAGATGCGCTAGATTAGGGAAATTATAATTATTGGCTGGAATTCTGGTGGCAACCCCACCAGCTTACCTTCGGCACATAACAGACCTGCTACCGTTGCTACCTTCCGGTCCTGGCGGGGTTCACAGGATGTCATTGCGAAGACACCGATGGGGTTACCATTGCACGGGCAAGTATAGTGATTCCCGGGCTGAATGCAAGATGGCAACTGCTTTTTTACTGAGCAAACGATGAAAAATGATTGCCTGCTGCACTTTTTCACAAAAATGTCACATAGCAAATGTTAAGCTTATTCTAGATTTAGATAATTTATGTGTATGAACTATGGCAGTACCTGCATGAGCGATGAATCCAATCAACAGGTAAAAAATCAACCGCATAAACCACATATACAGTCATCAGCTAAAATAACAAAAAATAAAGTGGTTAAACAAAGTATTTATGCCTCCCCTTTGGGTTCTTTACTGATTCAGCATAATGGCCGTAGCATTCAGCACATTAAATATCTAAACCTGAGTAACACACAGGAAAATTCACTGGCTTTCAGCAGCTTGCCACAACGCTGGCTGCATGATTTAAATAGCTATTTTTGTGGGGATTTTGAAGCACTGAATCATTTGCCGGTACGGCTGGATCAGGGCACAGAATTTCAGCAACAGGTATGGCTGGCATTGCGTAAAATCAAGGCTGGACAAACCTGGAGTTATACCGAGCTGGCCAACCGGATTAAACGGCCAAATGCAGTGCGTGCTGTGGGACAGGCGCTTAAACGCAACCCGATAGTCATCGTGCTGCCCTGTCACCGCATTATCCAGCAATCGGGTGCCCTGGGAGGCTACGAGGGGGATATGCTGTCTGGCAGTGGCCGCAAGCAATTTTTGCTATGGCACGAAGGCGCAGTGATTCCGGTGGCTAAACACAAAACAGATACTGATGTATTTTAAAGCAGTATGCATACTTTTAGAAACAAGTTGGAGTGATGAATGACGTTCGTGACTACTCAAAATCAAGCACCCTTTCAAGATCAAGCGCCCGTTGCCAAATCGCCTGAATTAAAAACTGTGCCGCCTGTCAGCAAGCCGCTTTATCGCCTGACCACAGAACTAAGCCTGCATCATGCGGCCTTTAAGCCCAGCTATGCATATCCGTTGGGTGAACATACCAGTGACCATGGTTTTCATAACATCAAAAATAAAGAAAACGGTCATACCCACCATTACAACTTTGACCTGTTTGACTGGCTGCTTACCCGCAAACCGGCCAAATGGCCAAACTGGGAAGAGCAGCACAGCAATGTGCTGGATAAGCCGGTTGCCCGCCCGGATGCCCCGCTGGATGACTGGAAAGTATGGTTTGTTGGTCATGCCACTGTTCTGATTCAAATTGGCCCTTATAACTTCCTGACCGACCCGGTATGGGCCGACCATGTCAGCCCTACGCCTTATTTTGGCCCCAAGCGTGTGCGTGCTGCCGGTGTAGCATTAACCGATCTGCCCACCATTGATGCCATATTGCTCAGTCATAATCATTATGATCACCTGGACCTGGCCAGCCTGAAATGGCTATACCAGCGTGACCGTATGCCCATTTATGCCGGACTGGTTAATGCCCAGTATTTACCAGACTATATGAATGTGATTGAACTGGACTGGTGGCAGGAAAGCCGCTTTTTACCGGATGACCGCATCAAGATCGTATTTACCCCTGCCCAGCACTTTTCCGGGCGTGGTTTAAAAGACCGTGATAAATCACTGTGGGGTGGCCTGTCTATCATTACGGATAACAATGACCACTGTTTCTTTGCCGGTGATACCGGGTACTCACCGCATTTCAGCCAGATTTTTGAGCGTCTGGGTGCGCCACGCCTTGCCCTGTTACCGATTGGTGCTTATGAGCCGCGCCACATCATGCGCGAAATGCATATGAATCCGGCTGATGCTGTGCAGGCACACATTGATTTACATGCCAAAAAATCGCTGGCAATTCATCACCGTACTTTCCAGTTAACGGATGAGGCCATTAACCAGCCATTACTGGATCTGGCCGAAGCACTCACCAAAGCAAACATCTTTGATGACAGCTTCTTTAGCTTGCTGGAAGGCAATGGACTATCTACCTAGATAGTCCTTTTTTCAGTAAAAAAACATCAAACAACAAAAAACGTGTAGTAAGCTACTGCTCAATATCCTTTTTTGTGGCAGTCTTATTGCTTGCTAATTTCGGGTGCAACCACATGTAGTTGCCCTTTTGCTGGCACTGATTTTATGCTGAGGCTAATAACCGTGATGTTTACTGTTTTTCAAAAGAATGTGAATAAGAACCTGGTACTGAGCACCTTGCTGGGCGCCTTACTTACAGCCCCTGCCTATGCTGCCAATGTGCCTATTGAGCAACGCAGCCTGAGTAATACCGGCAGCACTGCAGTTGCAGGTGCTAACCCGCTGGAAAATTCACAGGGCTCTACCCTGTGGCAACTATACCAGCAGGTACAGCAATTGCAGCAGGAAGTACGTGAATTACGTGGCCAGCTGGAAGACCAGCAGGACGGCCTTGGTCGTACCCAGAAAGAACTAAAAAACCGCTATGCTGATCTGGACCAGCGTGTTGAATTGCTGAATCAGGCGCAAAATCAGGATGCCAGCACAGAAACGCCTGAAGGAACAGAAAATACCGACACACCGGCAAATGAACCCGGTCCGGGAACCAGTGCACCTGAAAAAACCTTAACGCCAGTTCGGGTACCGGAAAATGGCAGCCCGGCACCGGCAAAAAGCAGCAGTACAGCAGTAAATAGCCAGCCTGTGGCTAAGGCACCTGCTGCCTCCACCCCAGCTACTGCCCCCGCACCACTTGCTAGTGCGGAAAAGGATGCCTATGTAGGTGCTTATGATGCCTATAAAACCGGTGGTGCGGTCAAAGCGATTCGCCCTATGCAGGCATTTATCACCAACTACCCCAACAGCGTATACGTGCCCAATGCCCACTACTGGTTAGGGGAGTTTTACCTGGCCAGTGACCCGGTGGACTTTGTAAAAGCCAAGCAAAGCTTTTTACTGGTTGTCAGCAAATATCCTAAAAGTGCCAAGGCATCCACCTCACTGTATCGTTTAGCCACCATCAGCAAGGAAATCGACCATCGTCCGCAGGAAGCAATGACCCTGATGCGCAAGGTTATTCAGGACTACCCGGGTTCGCAGGAAGCCAGCTTTGCCAAATCCTTCATTAACTCCAATTAGGCTGGTGAAGCATAGTTCCCTTACTTACTGTTATCTATCTTTATAAAAATTAACAAAATTGCTATCCGGTTCACAGGAAGTGAACTGAGCTGATTGTGAAATTATTACATATTAAACGCTGATCTTTATGCAGCCCAAAGTACTGCATTTTTTATTATTTATCCTGACTGGAAATAAGCTGAATGAAACAGTTTGTCGCAAGAACCCTCATCTGTGGTGCGGCCTTCACCTCTTTACTTGGTATGAGTATTCAACCCAGCCTTGCTGCGGAGCCTAGCGTGAACCAACAACGCATTATCAACCTGCAAGCTGAGGCATCGCGGGAAGTTGCCAACGACCAGATGCAGGCAACCCTGTATACCGAGCTGAACAACAGTAACCCTACCAGCCTGGCACAGGATATCAATAAGGTTATCAATGAAGCCATGCGTCAGGCGGCCAAGTACCCGCAGGTGCAAATTTCTACCGGTGCACAAAACACCTACCCCATTTATGATGATAAAAACAAGTTAAAAGGCTGGCGTGCCCGTGCGCAGGTTGACCTGAAAAGTACCGACTTTAAAGCTACCAGTGATTTAATTGCCGCCTTGCAAAGCAACATGCAGGTGCAATCCATTAATTTCAGTATTTCCAATGCCCAACGTAAAAAAGTGGAAAACGAACTGCTGATTGAAGCCTCCAAGGCGTTTCAGGATCGCGCCAAACTATTGCAGCAATCCTGGCAGTCTACCGGTTACGAGCTGGTTAACCTGGATTTAAGCGCAGGTAGCAATGTACAGCCACCGATTATGTATGCACGTGCCATGAAAGCCATGGATGCCGGCGCAGCGGTGGAAAGCCAGACTACGGAAGCTGGTAACACTGAAATTCGTGTCAATGCCAATGGTAGCATTCAGCTACGCTAAATATCAGGCAACTGAGCATAAAAAAACCACCTTATGGTGGTTTTTTTATGCAGCAATCAGCTCTCAACAATCACACTAGCGGGTAATACCACGCTTGGACAGCAACAGGGAATCAATCAGCAACTGTACTTCCGGCGTACCAGGCAAAATATCCCGTGTTAGCGTTTCCACTGCCTGCGCTACGGTTAAACCTTCCTTATACACAATCTTAAAGGCCTGTCTGAGCGCACTAATTTTTTCAGCAGTCCAGCCACGGCGGCGCATACCTTCGTAGTTCATGCCATGCGCATGGGCAGGGTTACCGGAAACCATGGTAAAGGCGGTTACATCCTTTAAAATGGTACTCCCCCCACCCACCATGCTAAAAGAGTCTATACGGCAAAACTGGTGCACGCCAGAGTTACCGCCAATGATGATGGTATCGCCAATATGCACATGGCCTGCAACACCCACGTTATTGGCAAAAATATTGTCACTTCCCACCACACAATCGTGCGCAATATGGGTATTTACCATCAATAGGTTACGGCTACCAATTTTGGTCAGGCTGTTATCCTGCACCGTACCACGATGCAAGGTACAGGATTCACGGATAATATTGTCATCGCCAATTTCCAGCCAGGTTTCTTCACCGTTGAACTTTAAATCCTGACAAATTTCACCGACACTGGCAAACTGGAAGATTTTATTGCGCTTGCCGATACGGGTAAGCCCGGCAATGACCACGTGCGAAGCGATTTCACATCCTTCGTCAATTGTTACCCGTGGACCAATGACCGTATAAGCACCAACCTTAACAGAATCCGCAAGCTGCGCAGTCGGATCAATAATGGCGGTGGGGTGAATGTTCGTATTATTGCTCATATAAGTGTAATCTGTTGTTCTGAGACTAAAATTTCCGCGCTAGCGGCCAATTTGCCTTCAACATGTGCCTGACAGGCAAACTTGAAGATACCACTACGCTGCATCACCAGCTCTGCACGCAAGATTAATGTATCACCAGGAATGACTTGCCGTTTAAAGCGAACCTTATCGGCCCCGGCAAACAGGAACATATAACCATCACGCGGGCGCTTGCCAACACTAATAAAACCGAGCACGCCAGCAATTTGTGCCATTGCTTCAACAATCAAAACACCCGGCATCACTGGTAAGCCAGGGAAATGCCCCTGAAAGAACTCTTCGTTAATCGAAACATTCTTTAAACCGACGATGTGCTGATGCGGCTCTACCGCAGTCACCCGGTCAACCAGCAAAAAAGGATACCGCTGTGGCAAATAGTCACGGATGCTATCTGCCTGCATGGGAAGCTGGAACTCTAAGGGCGCCAAACTGTCTACACTTTCATTCATGTTTCGGAATTAATCTACCTTTGGCAATAGGGTAGATTCTACCTGTTCAACGCGCGCTTGCAAATCCTCAATTCGCTTTGTAATTTTACTTACCGGTGTTTCTGCTAATTGGCGCAAGCCCACAATCATTCTTTTCCATTGTCCATTTTCAGTAATACCGGTGCCGGAAGAATACACCCCAGG
>JASLIR010000196.1 GCA_030152125.1 Alkanindiges sp. | reverse complement strand
ATCAAAGGCCGCCTGTTTTACCCGGTGCATCAGCCGCTACAGGCAATTAGCTGGATGGCACCGCATCACCTCACCGGTACCTGGGGGCACTACCCACCTGCCATAAGCCCGGACAGCTTATGGCGGCGTGCCCAGCGTCTGGAATACATCAGTGAACATCATCATGTACAGCACCCTGGGCATAACCCTTACTACTGGACCAATGGTTTATATTTTTTAATGCAGAATGATCAGGTTAAAACCCGCTATATGTTACGGGCGCATAACCTTATACATAAATACACCTAAAAAGATAACAGACCGACACCTAACCCGCACCGATTTGATATGGGCGCACAGCTATTAATCGTATAAGTTTATGAGTACAAACTTTAAAGATTTCTGGAGTGAAACATGACTAAGGTAATTGCTGCTATTGCATTGGCTACAGTGGTATTAACAGGTTGTAATACAATGAAAGGCTTCGGTCAGGATGTTTCCAAAGCGGGTGACAAGGTATCTGACACGGCGACCAAAACCCAGGACAAAATGTAAGTTGTAATCCATGTAAAATATGTAAGTTAGTCTAATGCCCCCACAAGGCCGCTGTATGGAACAGCGGCTTTTTTGTATATGAATTGCACCTGCATCGCGTCAGGTTCAATGCTATCATTCACAGTTGATCCCGGTTTTACATGTGAATTATGTCTACGCAAAACACCCTCGACCTAAGCCTTGACCTGTTACGCCGCCCTTCAGTGACCCCGGATGATGCCAGCTGTCAGGATGTGATGGCCGAACGATTGGCAAATATTGGTTTTCACATTGAAAAAATGCGCTTTGCTGATGTGGATAACCTGTGGGCGCGCCGTGGCACCCAGGAACCCTTATTCTGTTTTGCCGGACATACCGATGTGGTACCTACCGGTGAATTAAGCAAATGGAGCTCTAATCCGTTTGAGCCGGAAATCCGCGATGGTAAATTATATGCGCGTGGTAGCGCCGATATGAAAACAGCCCTGGCCGCCATGGTGGTAGCCAGTGAGCGCTTTGTGGCTGCGCATCCTGATCATCTGGGCTCTATTGCCTTTCTGATCACTTCGGATGAAGAAGGCCCATCGGTTAATGGTACGGTGAAAGTAGTAGAAACCCTAGAAGCCAGGCAGGAAAAAATTAAATGGTGCCTGGTCGGCGAACCCTCCAGTACCAGCACCTTGGGCGATATTGTTAAGAATGGCCGCCGTGGTTCCTTAAACGGTATTTTAACCGTGTTTGGCAAACAGGGCCACGTGGCCTACCCGCATCTGGCAGATAATCCGATTCACCGCAGTGCAGCAGCCATTACCGAGTTATGCGCTACCAGCTGGGATAACGGTAATGACTTTTTCCCGGCTACCAGCTTTCAGATATCCAATATGAAAGCAGGCACAGGTGCCAATAATGTAATTCCGGGTGAAGTGGAATATGTATTTAACTTCCGCTTTTCTACCGAATCTACTGCGGAAGGCCTAAAAGCACGCGTGCATGAATTGTTAGACCGCCATCAGTTAAACTATAAGATTGACTGGAACCTGTCCGGACAACCCTTCCTTACGGCCAAGGGCGAGCTGGTAGCTGCCGCACAGCAAGCCATTGCCAATGTGCAAAAAATTGAAACCACACTGTCCACCAGTGGTGGTACTTCTGATGGCCGTTTTATTGCGCCCACTGGTGCCCAGGTGCTGGAGCTGGGTGTAATTAATGCCACCATCCACCAGATTGACGAGCATGTGAATATTGCCGACCTGGAACCGCTAACCGATATTTACCAGCAAATTCTAAGCAGCCTGCTGGCCAAGCCAGCCATCTGAATAATTCAGGCAATACCCATAAAAATGGCCAGCTTAAAGCTGGCCATTTTTATAAAACAAATACACGCTTATTTATTACTGCTATTGTTTGTAGCTGTTAAACACGTATTTATCAATACGGTCAAAATCCGGTACCTGATACAAACCTTCTTCCATTTTCACAATCTGGAAACTGAACACTTCACCCACCGGCTCCATATCCATATCACGTAAACTGGAAATACGGATACGACGCGTATCCGGCATTTTATCAATCAGCAATGCAAACAGATGCTGGTCCTGAATGCCCTGCACCACCAGCGCCACCGGTTTATGATTCGCATCACCACTGCTTACCGAAAGCACAGGCAGGGTTTTGTCGCGCCATTCCAGCTGTTTAGGCTTACCTTCGGCACTCAGGGCAGCCAGCACCAGATTCTGTGGAACCAGCCAAGGCAACTGCTCGTGGGCCTCAATGATATATACATCCACAAAACCTGTCGTCGTGGTGAGCAGGCTCATGGCCTGACTCATGTCACGATACCCAGTTTCAATACTCACGACTTGTCTCCCTGTTCTGGACGCATTCTCTGATCAACTGCTCTGCCAAGCCTTCAGGCGTGGCAGAAAATGACACATAACCGGTATTACGCATTTGATCCGGTTGACTGGATGAGGCACAACTGTCTGCAGTTTGTGCCCAAATTTTTCCACCGGCAGCAACCTGGGTCGCCGCGGCTTTACTGCCATCATCACCCATGCCGCTAAATACAATGGTAAGCAACTGCTGCCTGAACACCGGGCTGGCACGCTGCATCACCTCGCGGATAGAAGGCTGATAATGATCAGGCCACTGTCCTTCCTGTAAATGAATCACCCCCTGCGCATCAAAAACAACCTGCTGCACAGTTGGGATAACATAGGCCACCCCGGTGCGAATCACTGTGTCCTGCTGCTGGATATTTTCTATCGGCCATTCATTATGGCGACCTAAAATCCGCGGCAGCTGGCTTTGCATATAAGGATCTATATGCTGGGTAAGCAGGAAACTCACTGGTAAATCAGCAGGTACCTTATCCAGAAAAGCCTTTATAGCCTCCAGGCCACCCATGGAGCCAGCCAGAATAACCACTTTCCACACCTCGGGTAGCACCCTGGGCAAGCGGTCTCTGGACCGGACTGAATACGCAGCACGCTGATGGTCAACCTGCTGCGTTAAAATAGGCATATCATTACTGAGCAGTTTCATCAGCTTTTTACTGACTTTTCGCTTCCAGCCCAGATAAGCTTCACGGTCATTAAACGCTGGCGCGGCCATAATCCCCATCAGGATAGGCTGATCAAAACCGATAACCTCCAATAAAGGCAATTCATCCTCAACATCAATCAGCCATAAGTCTGGTGATGGTATCAGATGGCTATCGTTAAACTGCCTGGAAGGCAGGCAGTGCCTGACCTCAAAGCCGCAAGACTGCCCAACGTCCTTTAAGGCATTGCGCTGTCTTGCATCATCAGCAACGATGATTAAAGTCGGTATCATTTATCTATAAACCACACACACCCATCACTGCATTCAGTTATCCTGTTCATAAGGGAGTATTGGCAGTGGACAATAGTTCCTCAATATTCTGCAGGAGTTCCTGCTCCTGGAACGGTTTACCCATATAACAGTTTACCCCGGTCAGGAAAGCACGCTCGCGGTGCTTCTCGCCAGTACGTGAGGTAATCATGATAATAGGCAGGTTCACCAGTCTGTCGCTGTGACGTACCTGGGTCGCAACCTCGAAACCATCCATACGCGGCATTTCAATATCCAGCAACATGATATCCGGCGTAATCTCTTCCAGCTTCTCAATGGCATCCACACCATCTTTGGCGCTTACCACGTCATAGCCCTGACGTTCCAGCAAGCGAGTGGTCACCTTACGTACAGTCACCGAGTCATCCACCACCATCACAAGTGGCTTACGGCTCACTTCGCGTGCAGCAGTCGTCGTTGTCTTGCCTTCATCCAGCGTAGATTTCGGTCTCGCGCTTGCGGCAGCATGACGCGCCATCGCCTGCGTATCCAGAATAATACTCACCGAGCCATCACCCATGATGGTGGCGCCGGAAATAATATCTATCGATGCCAGTTGCTGACCGGCAGGTTTCACCACAATTTCAGCGCGCGAACCAACCAGCTGGTCAACCTGGATAGCCGTAGGCTTACCCAAGCTCTTCACCAGCAATACCGGCAGGGACATGCTGTAGGCCTGTAAATTAGGTATCGGGTTATTCTGAATAAACTCGCCCAGATAGCGTAAGGTATATTCCGTGCCATCAATACTGAAGCCATCAGACTGCCCCGCATAGTACTCGGCCAAAGCTGCCGGAGACACGCGTACAATACGTTCAATTTGTGATAGTGGCACTGCAAACTGGCGGTCTGCCACACGCACCATCAGGGCATCTGTCACCGCCACTGTCAATGGCAGGCGCATGGTAAAGGTGGTGCCTTCACCCACGCGGGAATCCACACTCACCGTACCACCCAGCTGTTTAATTTCGCTGAGTACCACGTCCATCCCAACGCCACGGCCGGAAATTTGCGTTACTTTTTGTGCAGTCGACAATCCGGCATGGAAAATAAACTGCATGATCTCATGGTCATGTAGCTCGGTTTCCGCAGAGATTAAACCACGCTGGATAGCTTTTTCCCGCACCGCCTGTACATTAATGCCATGCCCGTCATCACTCAGGGTCAGAATAATTTCATTACCCTGACGCTCAACGCTCAGGTTAATCTGGCCCTGAGCGGGTTTATTGGCTTCCTGACGCTTCTCGGCGCTTTCCAGGCCATGGTCAACCGCATTACGCAGCATGTGCTCCAGCGGGGCAACAATGCGCTCAAGAATGGTACGATCCAGTTCACCTTCCGCATTACGCACCACCAGCTCGGCAGGCTTAGCCAGCTCGGTGGCGGTTTGGCGCACAACACGCTGCAGGCGCGGTAACATGCGCGAGAACGGTACCAGGCGCGAATTCATCAGGCCGTCTTGCAGCTCGGAATGAATACGGGACTGTTGCAGTAACAGGTTTTCAGTATCGCGAACCTTCTCGCTTAAAGTGACTTTAAAGTCCTGCAAATCCGATGCCGACTCAGACAGTGAACGCGACAACTGGTTCAATGAAGAGTATTGATCCATTTCCAGTGGGTCGAAGTCAGCATACTGCTCGCGCTCTTCTTCATGACGGGCCAGAATTTGCGACTCAAGTTCGCCTTCCATACGGCGTAACTGTTCGATCAAGCGCTGGATGGTCAGCCCCATATCATCCAGTACAAAGCCAAGACCATTCACACCCATTTCAATACGGGCACGGTTAATTGCATTCTCACCCGCCAGGTTGATCATTTTTTCCATCAGGCTGGAGGAAACACGAATCATCTCATTGCTGGCAGTCGTTTGTTCTACTTGCTGGGCAAACAGGCCATGCATGGACGGAGGCTCTGAACCATCGCCCTTCACCTCTACCACAGCCTCCGTTTCAAACAGGGTTTGTGCAGACTGATCCTGTTTGAATTCCTGAATCTGCTCATCAAAACGCGGCAGGCTGGTCAGGCTACTGGTGTCTTTTTGCAGACGCTGCAAAATCTGCACCAGCACGTCTGGCGTAGCAGGTTGCAAATTATTTTGCAGTACTACAATGGCATCGGCCAGCCAGTCATGACACAGCAAGATAAACTGGCTGATAACTGCTGATGCAGACTTGTTGGAGGTTGCAAAAGTTTCATAAACGAACTCAAGCTCATGCGCAATGCTTGCTACAGCAGGCACGGTTGCCATTCTGGCACCCCCACGGATGGTATGCAGGGTACGCTGTAACTCAAGTAATGGCCGCTTGTCACGGCTGTCTTTCTGCCAGCGCTGCAACAACTGTGCGCTGTTGGCAATTTGCTCTTCAGCCTCTTCAATAAACAGCGCCAGGATATCTTTTTCAGGCAGCGCATCTGCGGGCCATTCAATGGCTTTCGCATAAGAAACGCGCGACCCCGTGTCGGTTTTGTGCTGAAGCACAATAGACGCGGGTACGGCAGCAGGCTCCGCAACAACTGGCACACTGGCTGCTGGTTTAGCATCCACAATAATTTCAGACTGGGCAACCAGCGCATCAAAGGAAGGCTCTGGCGTTAACAATGCTTCTTCGGCAACCGGATCGACAACCGGACTTGCAAGTTCTGGCGCTTCAACTGCTTCGGCAACAGGTAGGCTCGCTACAGGCTGCTCAACTGGCGCAGCTGCTTTGGCAGAAGACGTCAATACCGACTCATCACCGGAGCGGATATAGGCCTCCAGTGCGGCAAACTCTTGCGGGGCGTAGAAGGAAGTGCCTTTGGTGCGTAACTGTTCTACCTGTTCTGCCACAATATCCTGCGAGTGGCGCATGAACTGAACCAGAACCGGAGATGATTTCAGGCTGCCCGCCACCAGTCGCTCATACACTGTTTCCAGCTCGTGACCAAATTTACCCAGGCTGTCTACCTGTGCCATAAAGGCACCACCCTTCAAGGTATGCAAATGACGTTGCAATACTTTAAGGTGATTAACCTGTGCAGGGTTTTGTTGCCAGGCGCTAAAGCTTTCATCAATGGCTTCAACCAGCTCTTCAGCTTCCTCAAGGAAAATTTCCAGCAGCTCAGGCTCAACATGATTATCCGGTACATAACCGGCATTGGCAGCAAATACTGCTGCTGCCGGCATAGGCACTACAGCAGGCTGTTCAACCACAACAGGCTGCTCAGCCACAACAGGGGCAGCCGGTACTTCCACGGCCTGCTCAATCACATGTTCAGCAGTACTGCCGGCTAACTGATCCAGCACGTCCTGTAAACCAATCAATACCTGTTCTGTGATGGTAGGCGTTTGACTGGCCGCCAGCGCATCGAAAATATCTGTCAGTGCATAATGCGCTTCCAGAATATGCTCAATACTGTTACTTGTAAGCTGAGAGGGCGCAAGGTCCTTCAGGCGGGTATAGGTTTGTGCCAGAGCATCACTCAAGCGTTTCAGGGCAATAATAGGCGTGCTTTGGGCAGCCTGCTGTAACTGCTGGCTTTGCGCATACAGGCGGCCAATATACTCACTTGCAGTATCAGCAGAGATATTCTTCTCCAGCTCAAACTCCGCATCCAGCAAATCATCCAGTGACAGGCTTAACACATGGGCGACAATACCAGCGTTGGATGGCTCATGTTCATCGCCATGATCCGTACCGGAAAGTTGTTCAACCTCGGCAATAAATGCTAGATCATCTTCACTCAGCTCTTCCAGTTGACCCTGCTGGATGGCTTCCAGATGTGCACCCACATGCTGAACAAACTGCTCCAGCAAACTAACATGGGTTTCATCATACTGCTCATGGATGCGCAACAAGCGCTTAAACTCATTTTCCATGGCAGCAGAAAGACGGTAAATGGCATCTACACTGGACATGGCAGCACTGCCACGCAAGGTATGCAAGGCCCGAATCAAGGTATCAGGAACACTATTTTCATCGCCATGATTCACAATAAAGTCATGAATCGTATCAAGGTGCTCTTCTGCTTCTTCAACAAAAATAGCCATGCCTTCCTGCAGCTCGGCCTGCGCGGCAATGCGCTCAGCATCATTAGCTGCAGTTTCAGCGCTGATAATACCCGGCTCAATCGCTGCTACTTCTTCTGTTTTATCCTGCTCTGCTGCTTGTGCTTCCTGTCCAGACAATGCACCAATATCCGCAGCAGTTTGCGACCATGGCAAATCAGCCAGCGCCAGCTTTTCACCTTTACCCAATAAATTCGCCACATACATATAAGGGCGAACCTCAATCACGGTATGCTGCTGGGAGGCAAAATTTTCTACCAGTGTTGGGTAAATGGCCAGCACCTTGCCAATCAGCTGGAACATCACTGCATCGGCCTGAACCGTATTTTCCAGCACACGGTTTAGCATGTTCTCAATAGACCATGCCAATTCACCAGACAACTTGGCACCCACCATACGGCCAGAGCCTTTCAGGGTATGGAAAGCGCGCCGTACATCTTTCATCACAGCCTGTTGCTGCGGGTTGGCCGCCCATTGCGGGAAAATTTCCTGCAGGGTTTCCAAAACCTCTGTGGCTTCTTCAATAAAAATCTCGCGGATTTCATCGTCCTGCGAAAAATCATCTTCAACCAGCGCTATTTCTGCGACGGCCTTGCGTCCAATAGTGTCAGACTGCAATGCAGTAGATGTTGAGTCAACCATAGCCGATTCTTCCATAGCACCTAATAAATCGATTGACGAATTGTCATGGAACAATTTTTCACCCACGGTGATTGTTCCATATGTTGTTTTTTGCGGTTGATGAAAAGATTGTAAAATACCGTCAATGCCATCCAGAACCCGCTCATCCTGATAATGTGCGGCCAGCTGATCCAGATAGTATTCCAAAGAAGCAATAACTTGTGCAATTAAATCAATTTGGTAACGTGTTGCAACACTTTCACTGTCTAGCAGCTCGTGTT
>JASLIR010000189.1 GCA_030152125.1 Alkanindiges sp. | reverse complement strand
ATCGTTATGGCAATGGGTAGACCAGATCACTTTGTCAGAACCCGGTACACGCTCAATAAGCTGTTTAAAACGCTCACCCCATACTGCAGGTGTGGAATAACCTACTGTGTCCGGTACATTAATGGTTTTGGCACCGGCGCGAATCACTTCATCAAAAATGCGGATCAGGAAATCCATTTCGGAGCGAACCGCATCTTCCGCAGAAAACTCCACATCGTCGGTAAACTCCAGTGCATATTTCACTGCTTTTACCGCAGCTTCCACCACCTGGTCTTCGCTCATACGCAATTTATGCTGCATATGAATAGGGCTGGTGGCAATAAAAGTATGCACACGGCCACGTTTGGCGTTTTTAATCGCCTCACCGGCCCGCAGGATATCTTTTTCATTGGCGCGCGCCAGCGAACAAATGGTTGACTCTTTAATCACGGAGGCAATGTTGGAAATTGCATCAAAATCACCCGGGCTAGCTGCAGCAAATCCGGCTTCAATCACGTCAACGCCTAGGCGCTCCAGCTGTCTGGCAACACGGATTTTTTCTTCCTTGGTCATGGCTGCGCCGGGGCTTTGCTCGCCGTCACGTAAGGTGGTGTCAAATATAATTAAACGGTCGCTAGACATGGCTACCTTGTCCTTTATCGGAGTATTTCAATATGTGTACATTTTGCCTGTAGATGAATGGGGATGCAAAAGCTTGTTCTGTTTTTTTCCGTATAAGTTTTTAATTGCACAAGATTAGCACAGCTTTGTTGTCCTGCTGCGGCTAAACCTCCAGCGACATCAATTGTGCCTTGTGGTCCACCATGCTCTTGGCCTCAAAACCCAAGCGCCAGTACAGTAAATCCAGCACATCCTGTTCTTCCTGGGTCATGTGTGTATCTACCCACAAGCAGGTTTCCGCCACTGCCAGTACATTCATTTTTTCGCGCCGCAACAAGCCGGAAAGCTGATGTAGCACTTGCCCCAGATTAATTTCACCACCAATAATCTCTTCCAGGTTCAGGCTTTCCAGTTGCTGCCGGGTTAAAATGGTCTGCAATACCCGCATCCGTGCCATATCAATCTGTTCAGGATGCAGCCGCTGTACATGCAGCAAGGCTTCTACCAATTGGGCAATGGCAATCGCACAATTTCCCATTGAGACAGGAACAATCGGCGACTGTTGGTTTAATTTGGCTTTTACATGCTCCAGCAACAGCACATCCATTAAACCAATATGATCATCCAGTTGAATAATGTCCGCCAGACGGGTCAGCAATTGCCGGCTTACACTGGCTGGTAGTTCCCCCAGGCGCTCCACGGCCTGTAAAAAAATACTAAAATGAACCCGGGGGTCCATTTTTGCCAGTGCCTCCACAATGGCACGGCTAATGTGTTGTTTCTCAGGTTCGCAACTGACTTGCTGGCGTAAGGCCAGAATGGCAGCCAGTAATTCACGGCAGCCAGTAGAGGTGCTTAAAGCACGTTTAAGTACATCCGGGCGCGCCATCGTCATGCGCAACTCAGGGTTTAGGGGTTTAATGGCATCTTTCACCCCAATACTCACCGGGTTCAAGCGGATTCGTGGCAAAGGCACAGGTGCCTGCCACTCAATAGGCTCCTGATCCTTGGCCGGCAACAGGATGTCCTCCTGCTCATCCACATCGTCCAGCATGCTCTGCTTTCTGGCCAGAATGCGGTCCTGCACCAGTGCCCGTCGCAGTGCCGCCGGATTAATCGCCAGAATACGGTCATCCAGCTCTGGATGGGTAGAGAACCAGCTTTTCTGGTTTAGTGCCTGGGCAAAACAGAAATGACTAATGGCTTCGGTATATACACCATGCAACTGCGTACCCACATGATGCGCCCGGATACGTAAAAGCGCCTGTAAAACCCCGTAGGAGCGTGTGAACTGTACACTGGCAGCATCGGCAAAATATTCACGCTGGCGCAAAATGGCAAACTTGATCAGCCTGACCATCAGTACCCCCACACTGCCAATCAGCCAGATTAAACCGCCAACAATGATAAAAGGACCATCAATATAACGTTCACGCTTAAAACGCTGCTGAAACAAAAACCCAGACTGGGCAACCCAGCTACCCAGCATGCTAATACTCAGCAGGCCGCTTAATAATGCCATCAGTCTCAGGTTTAGGGCCGTATCGCCCTGCCGGATATGGCTATACTCATGCGCAATAACCCCCTGTAACTCATGGCGGTCCAGTGTCTGTAACATACCCCATGTTACTACCAGCACCCGGTCGTAAGCCATATAGCCTGCTACAAAGGCATTTACCCCTAGCTCATCATCCAGCACATATAAAGCAGGCGCTGGCACGCCGGAAGCGATAGATAGCTCTTCTACCACATTTTTTAATAACTGCTCTTCTGGCACTGTAGCATCAATAAAAATCCTTCTGGCATTCAGGCGTGTGGCGAGCGAGCGGCCACCTTCGCGCAGGCGCAACCATTCAATACTACTGCCCAGTAAAATAATGCCCAGCATACCCAGCAGGATAGCCAGACTATACTGGTGTATAAAAACGGAACTGGCATTGCTAAAAACAAACAGGAAAATGCCGACCACGACATTCATCATAAAAATAGTAAAAACAATGGCCAGCAGGAACAGTATACTTAATACAAAGGTATAGCGTTTTGCCTGCTCCTGCTTTGCCCAAAAATCCAATGCAAATTCCTTATGTTTGTAGGGAGTATAATCATTCAGCGAGAAGATAAGGCGGCAGCATATGAAATATCAGCAGCCCCTGAGGAAACTCTAAAAGAACGCTTTAAAAGTTGACCCGGACAGGCTGCCTAACCGTTCTGGGATCATCCAGTGCCAGCTGTTTCATATTTTTAAAACTGAAAGCACCCGCAATAAAGTTTCCAGGAAAGGTTTCACACGCATTGTTATACAGCATAACGGCATCATTATAGGCCTGACGGGCAAAGCCTACCCGGTTTTCAGTATTGTTCAGCTCTTCCATCAGCTCCTTTACTACCGCATCCGCCTTTAATGCAGGATATTGCTCCATCACAGCACTAAACTGTGCCAGGCTTTGATTCAGCCTTTGCTCAGCCTGCACCAGTTGATCCAGTAGTTGCGGGTTCATCTGCGCCTGGCGCTGCAAGTTCTGTTGCGCAATTACGGCTGCATCACGTGCGGAAATTACCCGCTCCAGTGTGTCTTTTTCATGCGACATATAGGCTTTGGTGCTTTCTACCAGATTGGGGATTAAGTCATGACGGCGCTGTAATTGCACATCTATCTGGGAAAAACCGTTTTTTACGGCATTACGCTTGCTAACCAGGCCATTAAACAGCGAAATAATATAAATAAATAAAATCAGGGGAATTCCCAGAAAAATCAGCCAACCTAGCATACCAATATCTCCTATTTTTATTAATATCAATGTATTAACTTAATTCAACCTAAAGCATCCCATCACTTTAGCATTATGCAGGGAGAGAATCAAAACAATAAAAAAGCTGCCATTGGCAGCTTCTGTATCAGGGTTATACCTGCAAAATAAAGCAGCAACAACCCTACAAAACTTAGCCTTGTGCTTCCGGGCTATACTGTTCAACCAGCGGCTTTAATTCACCTTTCTGGAACATATCCAGTACGATATCACTGCCACCAATTAACTCGCCGTTAATCCACAGTTGTGGAAAAGTTGGCCAGTTGGCAATTTTAGGCAGGGTGGCACGGATATCCGGGTTTTCCAGAATATTCACATACGCAAACGGGCGACCAATCTGGCTCAACACTTCAATCGCACGTGCCGAAAAACCACACTGCGGGAACTGTGGCGTGCCTTTCATGTATAAAATTACCGGATGCTTGGCAATCTGTTCTTTAATCAGGGTTTCTGTGCTGTTAGCAACATCAGTCATTTGGGATAGCCTCTTTCAGTGTGCGATAAATTATACCTGTATATCAGCAGAAATTGCAGCCAAACTGTTAATTTCAAGGGCTGACAGCATATAAAAAGTGTTAAATGACCTAACATCTGCAACAAGTTTTGTTAAGATGTGAATCCTGTTTTAAATTTTCACCCTCAAGGCAAAGAGCATTGATTATGAACGCTTTAAGTGCACCAAAAATTGATACTAATCAACCCAGCAGTTTAATGCCAACTTATGCGCGTCAACCCATTGCTTTTGTCCGAGGTCAAGGCTCCTATTTATATACAGAAAATGGTACCGCATATCTGGATGCCCTGACCGGTATTGCAGTCTGTGGTCTGGGACATGCGCATCCGGTGGTTGCACAGGCCATTGCCGAACAGGCCGCCACACTGGTACACACCAGCAACCTGTTTGAAGTGCCATGGCAGGAAGCTGCCGGGCAGGCTTTAACCCGTGTTGCCGGTATGGATCAGGTGTTTTTTAGTAATAGTGGGGCTGAAGCTAACGAAGCTGCCATTAAACTGGCGCGCATTAGCGGCAGTAAAAAAGGCTTTGCCCTGCCTAAAATCATTGTGATGGAAAAATCTTTCCATGGCAGAACACTGGCAACGCTATCCGCCACCGGTAACAGCAAGGTACAGGCCGGTTTTGCCCCATTAGTGGATGGCTTCCTGCGGGTGCCCTTTGGTGATGTGGCAGCCATTGAAGCTTTGGCACAACAGCATGACGACATTGTGGCGATTCTGGTAGAGCCGATTCAGGGCGAAGGCGGCATTAACACCGCACCACAAGGCTTTGAATACCTGAACCAGTTGCGTAGCCTGTGTGACCAGCATGACTGGCTGCTGATGCTGGACGAAATTCAAACCGGCAATGGCCGTACCGGACGTTATTTTGCCTACCAGCACACCAGTATCAAACCGGATGTGCTGACAACCGCAAAGGGTTTAGGCAATGGCTTTCCGGTAGGTGCCTGCATGGTTCGTGGCAAAGCCAATACCCTGTTTGGCCCGGGCAACCATGGTTCCACTTATGGTGGTACGCCTTTAGCCTGCCGTACAGTTTACACAGTCATCGAATGCCTGGAAAAAGAAGGTGCGATTGAGAATGCGGCACGCATAGGCGAATATCTGGTTAGTCGCTTTAATCAGGAGTTGGGTAGCCTGGGCGTAAAAGCCCGTGGTTTTGGCTTAATGCTTGGTATTGAGTTACCGGTTGCCTGTGGCGAGCTGGTAGCACGGGCCCGCGATGAAAAACAGCTGATTATTAATGTGACGGCAGATAACGTTGTACGTTTATTACCGGCATTAAATATTTCCCAGGTGGATGCCGATGAGATTGTAAGCCGTCTGGTACCGCTGATTTATGATTTTTTAGCCGCGGCTAAATAAGGCCCCAGCAAATGTAAAAAACCTGAGCATTGCTCAGGTTTTTTAATATCAGCGTTGAATACAGCGCTAACTCAACTTTCTTCACCTTCACCGTAACGGCGAATGGAACGACCACCTGGCAACTGGCTGAAATACTGTGTCAGCGCTTCCAGACAGCGGTAAATCTTGATGGGTTGCTGCTCGCGTTTCAGGGTTACCGCATACAACAGATAATCCTGCATTTTCCACTGTGGCAACACTTCAACCAGATCACCACGCGATAATTCCTTCTGCACATCCAGATACAGGATACGCGCTACCCCATGACCACCTACACACAATGATTTGCTGACAAATACATTATTGGTATGAATACGCGCTGGCATATGCACACGGGCTTCTTCACCGGTAGAAATATTGGTCAGGTGAATATCCTGCGCATGCGGCACCAGATCGATCGGCAACATGGACAACTGCGCCAGGTCTTCAGGTTTTTGAATCGGCGGGAATTGCCTTAAATAGGCTGGTGATGCACACAGAATCTGGTCAACCCGTGCCATGGGACGCGCAATTAAAGAAGAGTCTGTTAAGGTAGGACTCATGCGTACCGCAATATCAATACGCTCTTCAATCAGGTCAATATAGCGGTTATCGGCTTGAAAGGTAATCTGCAAGCCGGGATGCGCTTCCAGCCAGCATGACAATGCAGGAACCACGTGCATGGCACCCAGTTCCGGCGTGGTTGCAATACGCAGCTCGCCCACCACATCATCACGTAGCTCACTAATGCGAATACGCCCACGCTCTGCCGCAGCCACCATTTCCTGGCAGCTTTGAAAGAATGCCTGACCAGCTTCCGTTAGACTGAGTTTACGGGTTGAGCGATGTAACAACACAACATCCATTTCTTCTTCTAAAGAACGTATCTGCTGACTGACCGCACTGGTTGTGATACCCAGGTCTCTTGCAGCACCGCTGAAGGAACCTCTTTCCACAACACAGGCAAAAACAGCCATACTTCTTAAATTATCAAGCATTATTGATCTCACTCAAAATAACGTACCACTCTCGTTATTAGATTTACATACCGCCTCGGCCCTGAATGTTTTTATACATTTCTGTTGATGAGCCACAGCATGGTGGACTAAACCTATCACTCTACTAAAGCTTCCAAACTATTGTTACATGTATCCGAACTGTATCAGATTGCTACCTTTAAAAAGGGGTTGCGCCCTGACTCAAATTCATAGTGCAGTATATTACTATTATGGACAACATATTACCAACTCGCGTAGTGACCGTCAAAAGAGCTTACTGTTGCCAACCAGTTAACAATTCAGCCACTACCGTTTATAAAAGCTTAAAAAATAGTTTACATTAACTTGCCACAATTTACATCATAAAAAAAAATTTTTTCATAAGCAATCAGTATGCCTATCATTACACACAAAAACAAAAAACTAAAAAACTTAAAACTTTCTAAACAATAAGCTCACTATCTAATTACATGATATTTTTACTTTTTCGGCAGTAACAAAACCGGGTTCACTGGTTTTCCATTTAAACGAACCTGAAATTCCAGCATCACTTGCGTGGCGCCGCTTGATCCCATTTCAGCAATTTTTTGCCCTGCCTTTACTTTGTCATTTTCAGCAACCAGTATTTTGCTGTTATGCGCGTAAGCTGTTACATATCCGTTTACATGGCGGACTAAAACTAGATTACCGTACTCAACTAGCCGATTACTGGCATATACAACGTCCCCATCCGCTGCTGCACGCACACTATCGCCTTCCTTTCCACCTATACGCACACCTTTAATATTGGTTGCCGCATCAAATTGCTGCAGAACAGCCCCATCAGCAGGCCATTGCCACTGTAAGCCAGAAGCTACGGGTGTAACTGCTGGTGTGGGGATAGACACTGCAGGATTAACTGCAGGTGCTGGCACAGGCGTTCTTACCGGCGCGGTGGCAGTTCTTGCTGTGGTGGTGGCAGACGGCGTGGTAATTGCCTGTGTCCTGATAGTGGTTACAGGTGCTGTAGTCGCTGTTTTTACTGCAGGGCGTGGCGAACCGCCTTTCCGGTTGTCATACAGGCGGATACTTTGATTGGTATATATCACATAGCTGTCATCAATGTTGTTGATGCGGGCAAGCTCACGGTAATCCAGATTATAGCGAATGGCAATCTTGCTTAAGGTATCCCCTGTTTTTACCGCGTAATATGGGGGTACGGCAACGGGTCCACGCGTAGCTGCGTTATTGATGGTTGGTTTGGATGCACAGGCAGCCAGCAAAAGCATGAGCAGTGATACACTGCATATCTTGAGCTGCAGGGTTTTGAATTGACCGCCAGCAACTGGTGTAGCGCAATTCATTGCTGCATGTTTGTGCAAAGCAAAGGGCCTAGACCAATGTGGTAGCCCATTCATAAAAATACCTTGGGTAAAAATTCTTCATATAAAACAGGTCGATTTCAACAAATCAACCCGGGGCAAAATTAGAATAACAAGAATTTATGGCTTGCCCAGCCATTTTCACCAAGCAATAACGAAAAACCTTCACGTTATATGCATTTTCCTGTCAACCGGACATTATTTATAGGCTTTTGCTGGCAAAGCTGGCCTGTAGTTGCGCCAGCACGCTGTGATTGGTTGCATCCATCTGTATCGGCGTCACGCTTACATTGCCTGCCGCAACGGCATAGAAATCAGTCTGGATCGCCTGTACCTGATGCAAAGGCTCTGTCACAGCTTCGCCGGACAAGCCAATCCAGTATACCTGCCGTCCACGCGGGTCCACATGGC
>JASLIR010000116.1 GCA_030152125.1 Alkanindiges sp. | reverse complement strand
TTATTGTCTGCCGTGGTGGCTACAAAAATACCGCGGCATACACCAGCGGCGGTACTGATTTTCCACGGGTGGGTCACATAGGTAGGACTAATCGTATAGGTTTGGCCAGTAGCCAGCCCCGTGCTGTAAGGGGTTAATATGCCGTTGCCATTAATCCAGTCTATATTTAAGGCGCTGCTGCTCTGGTTAACAAAGTCGATATTCAGATTACCCAGCGAATTGCTGATGGACTTGAGCTTGCTTTCATCGCTACAGGCATATTCTGCTACGCCATCTACCGTGCGGATAGGCACGGCTGGCGTTGTGGTCGGGGTTTCGGCATTAAAGTTGCCATACCAGCCGTTAAAGGCGCTCAGGGTTTTAAAGTTGATAAACTGGCTGTAAAAATTGCTGACCCAGTTGGCCCAGGCCTGAATAAAGCTGTTGTTGTAATAGCTAAGCGCAGTCGTACCCTGTTTGGCATCAAACGTGCCATCAGAAAAATCGGCCGCAAAGGCTTTTAAAATGTCGTAAGCAGGCTGTTTGCTACTGCTATTTAAGCGTTTAGCTTCCTTGGCCAGGGTAGCCAGATAGGTTGCATAGGCACGCTGGGTGACATTGGTGTTCTGGTCTACCAGTTTGCCAAACTCTCCCAGTCCAATGACCACAGGTGGCTGGGTAATATCAAAATTCAGCTTTAACTGGCTTTTTACTGCTTTATTGGCAATATCAATACTGGCTGCTGTTAGCCCGCTGGTGGCTTTTTCGGCCTGTTGCAGGGCTGCTTCGGTCAGTGCTGTCACGCCAATGTTGCTGTTGGTGGTGGTGCTCAGGCTTGCCGCTGCACGCAGAATGGCCTTGTTAATATCTGCGGCGGCAATGTCCAGACTGACCGCTTTAGTGGGAATTGCTTCATCGACGTATTCAAACTTGCCATCAGCCGCTGGCAGCACTTCGGCAATAATGGGCTGGTTCAGTTTGCTGATATCTACGGTAAATGTAACTTTTCCATCTGCACCAATATTTTTAATATCTACAATGGGCTGTTTGCTGAGTGCATTTTTTAACACCACCCGGCCTTTCAGGATTTTACCCAGAGAAGGGCTAACCGTTACTTCGCGGGTGGTGGGCTGGGGAGGCGTGCTACCTGAGCTGTTGTTATTGTCGTTACAGGCACTGAGTGAAAGCATGCTGCCTGCCACCAGGCAGGCAAGCAGTTTGGGCGTAAAACGCATGATGAATTCCTTGGCTGGCTAAACTATTGAAGAGTCAATACTTAATAGCCAATGTATGCCTGCATTTCCTGCGGCTCAATACCGCGTTTAGGGGATAGCGAGTTGGCATTTAAAGGCTGAATTGCCAGATAAATCTCTGTCCAGGGGGTGAGCTACATTTAAAAATTGACCTCTCTATAAAAATGTAATATTTTTACATTTTAAATGAGCGTCAGGCTGGTCTAGCGCACATACCTTTCAGGAAGTGTAATGATGAAAAAAATCATATTAACGGTTGCTGCTGCAACATTGCTGTTAACGGGGTGTCAGACACTGGATACGGCACTGGCCAAAACCGGTAGTGTACTGGATGCAACCGGCGATATTTTAAGTGGTGACCTGCGTGGGCTGGCCGCAGCCAAACAGGCCACGCTGACTGAGATATGGAATGACTGGCAGCAAAATGAAGTGACTGCCAAACGTAAATGGGATGCACAGCGAATTACAGTGCCCGGCGTCATTACCCGCATTACCAAAACGGACTCTATTGGTTTTCAGAACCAGATTGCGGTGATTTTCCGCGACCCTACCAACAGCAAGTGCAGTGGGCAGGGCCTTACCCGGGATGACCTAAAAGTGAATGCTGACAAGATCAGTAATTTAAAAGCAGGTGACCGTGTCACAGTGACCGGTGTGCTGGGTACTACTGCCTCTAAATGGTCAGACCAGGGCAGTTGCTGGTTTTCCTTTGACAAGGCAGAGATTGTAAAAACGAGCAAGTGAGGTCTTGATCCCTAAAAACCTGCCAATAGTCGGGTAGTAGAGATAGTCGGGTAGTAGAGTAGGCTGGGCCTTGGCCCAGCGTCTTAATAAGAGATGCGAGCCGGGCTAAAGCCCGGCCTACAAAAAGCTAAATAACCTATCCTTCCAGCTTTTGTTTTGCCTGGTTTAAGCTGCTGGCTGCTTCTGCAATGATACGTTCAATTAATGCTTTAGTAGTTGGGGTGTCGTGAATCAGCCCTTGCGACTGGCCGATAAACTGCATGCCGCTGTTTAAGTCACCCTGTTCGGTGGCCGCTTTTAAACGTGGGGTGGCAGCGCCAAAGCAGGCCAGCAAACGAATTTTCTTCGGTTCTACAATCAGTCCGGCCAGTATTTTCCATAGGGAAATATTTAGCTGCCGTGCTGCCAGCATGGCTTGCCATGCCGCTACAAAAAAGTTCATCGGCTTTTTGGTCAGCTGCTTCGCAATGTCGGTTTGCATATAGCGCGCGGGCAGGCCGTCAAAGTTGGAGGAATAAATGGTGGCATGCTGGTCTTTATCCAGTACTGCCTGTTTGGTCGTAGCGTGTACCGGGCTTTCCAGGCTGGTGGCCAGTCGCGAGCCCATGGCAATACCATCTGCCCCTAAAGCCAGTGCTGCTGCCAGCCCACGGCCATCGGCAAAGCCACCACAGGCAATAACAGGCACTTCAAGGGTGTCGACCAGTGCCGGTACCAGCACCAGCGATGTTACGTCACCACCGTGTGCAGCGGCTTCATGCCCGGTTGCCATGACTATATCTGCGCCCTGCTGCTGGGCTGCCAGTGCATGTTTAGCCGTGGTTACAGTGGCAATTACTTTGCCGCCATAGGCATGGCAACGCTTGATCAGCCAGTCCGCTTTACCCAGTGAGAAGTTAATAACCGGAACCTGCAATTCCAGCGCTACTTCGGCGTTTTCCTTTGCCCCAGGCATCAGCAGCGTACAACCTACGCCAAAGGGTTTGTTGGTCAGGCTGCGTATCTGGTGAATGGCGGCCCGGGTTTGTTCCGGGCTGAGCGGGCCAAGTGCCAGAATACCCAGGCCACCGGCATTGCTGACAGCAGCCACCAGTTCCGGGGTAGAAATCCAGCTCATGCCAGGCAGGATAATCGGATATTGGATATTCAGTAGTTCGGTAACGCGTGTTTGCATGCCCTAGTCCATTTATAAGCTGCCACAAGGTAAAAACAGTACAGCAAGGCAGCAGTTTATCTTTTATTATAGGAAGGGTGCATTGGTAATTCATATCAAATATCAAGCAGCAGATGGTCATCTGATAAAAGCCGTTTGTTGAAAGTTGTTTGCTGAAGCTATTTGGTAATCTGATAACTTTTG
The DNA here is from genome assembly GCA_030152125.1 of Alkanindiges sp. GTDB lineage: Bacteria > Pseudomonadota > Gammaproteobacteria > Pseudomonadales > Moraxellaceae > JASLIR01. Next base: position 1,139 of record JASLIR010000116.1, on the reverse strand, counting down.
CCTGATAAAAGTTGCCTGATAAAAGTTGTTTGGCGAAAGCCGATTGGAGAAAGATTTATGTCCCGCGTTGCCCGCTATCATGCCGACCGTACCAACCAGAAACTGTATTTTGCCCGTCTGGCCTGCCAGCATGCGGAAAAAACGGAAAACGTACAGCAGGCACAGGGCGAGCGTGAAGCAGCCGTGTTTCATCTGCAGGGTGCCGTGCTGGCCTTTTTGCAGGAGTTGTCACGCTATTACCGCCTGGATGAGCAGCGCCCGACTTTAAGAAGCATTAAGGAGAAAATGGCGACGCGTGAACAGGTGTCACCGGAAGTCATTATTTTGGAAAAATTGTCACAAGCTGGCTTTTTAGCGGAGCTGAACCGTGCCTATGCCTGCTGCCAGTATGCCCCTGAACCGCCGGTTCCGACAGCGGAGGAAGAAACATCTTCCAACCTTATTCTGAAGGTGACGCAAAGCCCGCAGGCATGGTTGCCGGATGCGCAAATCCTTAGGGAATGGTACCGCGAGCTGCTAAAACTGATTGAAGGCTTTCGTGATGAAATGGTCGAGTTTTAGGCGATTTTGTCGAATAGTTAATATTTTACCCTTGAAATTTGCCCCATTTGGTCGCATTGTTATTTTAAGTCATCAAATTTGTTGGGTGTGGCTTAAAGATTGCATTACATTGAAGCAAGCAATGCAATGTCGAGCCAGACAACAGCATTTGATGTTGGTAAGCGGAGGTAATCCTCGCGGAGGTGAACATGGCTTCAGTTGAAAAAATGAAAGAGTTGCTTGGTGCAACCGAGACGGTGCTTGAACTGGTTCAATTACCTTCCGGTGAGTTAGCATTGCGTTCTGTTGGTAGTCAGGAAGAACCTTTGTTAACCATTAAGTTCTCTGACAAGGCGCAAGGGGCTCTTGGTGATAATACCCAGCAAGTGGCCCAGCACATGATTCAGTCTGCCCTGTACATGATTATGGAACAGCAGGCTGCCCGCTGGCACGCACAAGTCATGGATGAAGAGCCTAAGCATTTTAGCTAGGAATCACTTTAGCTAACAGGTTGTACCGTTATACACCTCGGTGGTGGATAACGGCGATAGGAATGGAAAGAGCGCATAGGCGCTCTTTTTGTTTGGCTGGTTTTTACT
>JASLIR010000129.1 GCA_030152125.1 Alkanindiges sp. | reverse complement strand
TCTACAGCGTCACACCCTTCCGGTGCGGCACATGCAGTTTAAGTTCCCACCGTCTTTCCCTAAATATTTGGCCTTTAATAATCCGGCAGCGACGGCATTGTTTGTGGTGTTCTCGGCCATTTTTCCTGCCGGAGAGCGCTTTTTTGTGGACTCATTGCGTAATGTCCGAAGCAGCATCCAGGATGATGTGTTGCAACAGGAAATAAAAGGCTTTATTGGACAGGAAGCCATGCATGCACGGGAGCATGAGCGCTTTAACCAGCATTTACGCGCCCTGGGATTTGATGTGGACACCCCAGAACGCTATATTAACCGGACTCTGAATTTACTTAAAAAACTGCCAGCGGCGCAGCAGTTGGCCTGTACGGTTGCCATGGAACATTTTACCGCCCAGCTGGCCACCCAATGGCTATCACATGACTTGCTGGCTGCCTTAAGTGACCAGCATACGCTGGCAATCTGGCAATGGCATGCACTGGAGGAACTGGAACACAAAGCCGTCAGTTTTGATGTCTACCAGCAAGTGTGCGATGACCCACTGATCAATCGTTATGTAGCTTTTATAGGTACCAATTTTATTGTTATTCCCGCTGCACTGGCAGCATGGATTGTGGTTGCCTATAAAGATAACTGCTTTAAAGATCCAAAACAGCTACAGGAAGGCCTTAAGCTGATTATCGGCAAACAGGGTTTCCTTACCCCCTTATGGTCAAGGCTAACCGATTTTTTAAGCCGGAATTTTAACCCTCGGGCAGACAACACCGAAAAACTGGAAACAGAATGGCATGAAAAACTGCTGGGCCAGCATGGGCTATTAAACAGTATTTACCAGAATAAGCCTGCCTAGCCTTCCTCCGCAATTGCTGCCGCGCCATCAGCCATACCTCAGCCGGCCATGTTATGATTGCTTATCCCTTACATACAGGACAGGCTGGCGTATGCTAAAAATTTACGGCATTAAAAACTGCAACACCATGAAAAAAGCCTTTGACCAACTGGATCAGCTGGGCTTGCGTTATGAATTTCATGACTACAAAAAGCTGGGGATTGATACTGCCAGCCTGCAGCAGTGGGCAAATCAGGTCGGGGTGGATATTCTGCTGAATAAAAAAGGCACCACCTGGAAAAAGCTAAGCGAGGCAGAACAGCAACAGGCACTGGCCAGTGAGGCTGCCACCCTTGCAGCGCTGCAACAAAACACCAGCATGATCAAACGCCCGGTACTGCTAGCCGGGGAACAAATTCTGGTGGGCTATGATGAAGCCGCCTATCAGGCTCTGGCCGGATAAAATTCGCCGCATCCCTGAAAATAACAAAAGGCGTTTTTTGTGGTGGTTTGGAGGGTTCCACCCCCCAAACCACCCATTGTCTTAATTTTCTTACAGGTTTTATTATACTGCTGTAATCGCTTACCCACGACTTAAGTACCTATCCGCTTATCAAGGGTCAGGGAGGACCACCCTGCTCATCCAGCACGTCGCCCCCTTCACCCTCATTTGACCGGATCTTATTCACGGTATTAAAGGAAAGCTCCTGCGCTGCACATGACAGGGTATTGGCTGTTGCCGCTGGAAAGCCCTGACCCGGCTGCTGCACAAACACAGGACTGTAAGCCACCTTAAACTGCTGAATACGTCCCAGTGTAATGTCATCGGACAGGTAATTATCCCCTGCCTCAAATATATAGGTCAGGGTTTGCTGTGGCTGTAAAATCCGCCATGACTCCCCACCCTCGCATGTCAGCGTACGGCGCGGTTTTACAATAGCGGCCGCTTGGCCATCAGAAACATCCAGCACTTCAAACGCAGCATGACAGTCACGCTGCTTTTCATATACCGGATAGCTTGCCGTATTGGTTAATTCAACTTTCACCTGAACCCTGTCGGCATACTCTTCCTGCACACTCTGGTCGACAGGCAGCCCCTGGCTATCCATAAAATAAATTCTGCGCTGCACCGAACCACAATAATCCAGCAGCGGCAAGTTGTACGTAATGTACTTAAAGACCTCTTTCTCTTGAATAGGTCGTTGATCAACCGGATTTTGCGAACCGTTGCCTTCGTCAACCCCAGCACCAGTACCAGGTTTTACCCCACCGCCTGTACCACCCAGACTGGCACCACCTGCCAGCAGATTCTCACCACAGCCACTTAACAGCAGGCTGAACAACAGGCTGCCTAATACATACACACGTTTCACGGCTTATTCTCCGGATGTTGCTCGGATGACACTAAGCCACCTGTATCCTGCTGTTCTTGCTGCGCAAACTGATACGCCCCAAAACGAAAACGGTATAAAGCATCCTGCTGTCCCTCATCCTCGGCACAATATTTAATTGCCGCCTGTAAAATCTGTTCTGCAATCTGCTGCCATAATAGCGTAGACAACTCGGTCAATGCTTGTACGGATTGTAAACTGAGTTCGTTGGCATAGATGGCCTGCTCTACAAAAGGCGGCGCATCTGCCTTGGTCAGGTTATGCACACCAGCGGCCAAATGATCCGACACATTGGCCACCAGCAGGCTTTGTGCCTCGCGTTCAGACGATTTTGGAATAAACGCCTGCTGCTTTAAAATCACCAGCTCGCCCTGTTCATCCACAATATCCAGCCGCTTTAATTCATTTAAAATGGCGCGTGGATATAAATCCTGGGACACCCGGCGCACCAGTGCCTCAAAGCTGGGCATTTCACCACTAAAGGGAATTTCTGTAGCCAGGCCATCCGCTATCCAGTGCCCCACCACACGGGCAGGCACACTCACTGGCGAGCTGATTTTGGCCTGGGTTAAACCGGCATCATGACTTAAACTGTCTTTAAGCGCCTTAACATCCTGACGGTGCAAACCAGCCAGCAGGCTAATGGCCGAGTTGGTAGGCTTGGCATCCAGCTTTTCCAGCTCCTGTAATGCCTGCTTAAAAAATACTGTTTTTAATGCCGCTGAAAATTCGGTATAGCCCACCCCGGAATGAACCAGCCATGCCACCAGCGGCTCGATCATGGTTAAACCATGATCCAACACTGAGGCAGCATCATCAGAAACAGATTTCTTCATCATAAGCTCATCGGGTTCAGCACACCTGGAAAACCGTCCAGTGATTTCACGGGGTGTTTTGTTGTACTTGTATGTGTCTGCAAACACTTATTACCATCCTTAAGATGGTATTTTACAAGATTTTTATTTAACACGTTGCAACAAATACATGCCCACCACAAAACAGGCAACTATGGGGGATAACACAAACCATAGCGGTGAGGGGTCGTACACCAAGCTAGCATAACCCAGAAATTTTTGCAGGTAATAAAAACCCAGGCCAACAAACAGCGCAATCACCAGCCGGAAACCAACCGACTGCTGGCGCAATGGCCCAAAAATAAAGGAGCAGGCAATCACCACCAGCGAAATCAGTGCGAACGGGGATACCATTTTTTGCCAGAAGGCCAGCGAATAGGCTTTTGGCACCTGCGAGCTATTGGCCAGATACCCCATATACTCCACCAGTTGCGTGGGCGATAAATCTTCCGGGTCCACCGTCACAATACGCACAAAGCGCGGCTGCAAGGCCAGTTTGACCAGTATTTCCGGTGACAGCGTGGTTTTGGCGCTACCATCCGGCTGAATCAGCATCTGCTTGACCTGCTTTAACTGCCACTGCTGGTTCTGCTGAAATATACCGGTTTCTGCATAGGTAATTTGCTGCAGGCGCTTGTGCTGATCCAGGTCAATCATGCGGATATTACGCAGTTGTCCCAGGGTATCGGCATAACCGATATAAATGTAGCGCTCGCCTTCACGCGTCCAGTAACCTTCCACCTTGCCAATGGCCGACTTGCCCGCCTGCTGGCGTACTAAGGTAGCCTGCTGGTTGGTATAGGGAACCACCCACTCACTCAGCACAAACGACAAGACAATGAGCAACAATGCCGGACGCAACGACCAGCGCACAATACGCCACAGGCTTATACCTGCCGCACGCATCACCACCAGCTCACTGCTGGAAGCCAGCGACCCCAAGCCCAGCAAGGCACCGGTTAAGCCGGCAATGGGCAGTAACTGGTACAAAAAAGCCGGGCTTTGCCACAACACATATTGCAGGGCCTGCCATGCCCCGTAGGAACCTTTTAGCTCACCCAGCTCGGCCAGGTAGCTAAACAGGGCAAACAGGAATACCAGCAGGAAGGCTGCGCCCAGCATGGCCAGCCCGGTTACCCGGGTCACATGGCGTGCTAACAGATTAAAAGCCATCATGCTTTGGCTGCCTCTTTAATACGCTTGGCAGCCTGTGGTGACAGGCGCTGTCTACGCGACAAAAATAAACCAACTATCAAATAAACAATCATCACTACCGGGTAAGCCCATGCCCCAAGGTCGCCCTTGCCAACACGGGTTTTAACCGCCATCACCGCCACAATCAGGCTGGCAAAAATCATGATGGCTGGAAACAGGCGAATATAACGCCCCTGCCGCGGGTTCACCTGCGATAAGGGCAACGCCAGAATCAGCGCCAGCACCATGGCAAATGGCCCGGTCAGACGCCAGCCCCATTCTGCCAGTGCTTCCGGGTTATCCAGCCGTTTAGCCAGGGTAGCCATACCCATGGACTCTATGCGCTGACGCCCCACTCCTTCTTTTTGCTGTGGCTCCAGCCGGGCCTGCAAGGTGTCAAATTCCGCATGGGTATATTCCGGCTTGGATGGAAAAATTTCATATTGCCGGCCCTGCCGCAGGTCCACCATACTGCCTTTATCTTCACCGTTGCCTTCACCTTCGGCCTGATTCACCTGCGCACCACTCTGCGCAATAATCATCCGGTCCGGCTTATCAGGCTGTTTGGATGCCTGATAATAAAAAATGTCTTCCAGCCGTCGCTTGTCTTCCGACAGGGAGCCGGCATACAGGGCAAACCCTTCCTTGGAGACAAACTCCCGTGGCTTAATCAGGTCAAAACCGGCTTTCACCGCCTGGGAGGTTAATACTTCATCATATTTGCGGTTACACCATGGTGCAATGCCGATCAGGAATGAGGCCTCCAGTATCAGCATTACCAGGGTCAGGGGAACCAGCATAATCCCCAGCGTATCACGGCTCACACCACTACTATTCAGCACCGCCATTTCATGGTCTACATACAGGCGGCCAAATACCAGCATCAGGCCGATGAAAAAGCCCAGCGGCAAAATGAGGGAAATAAAATCCGGAAAGCGCAGCGCGACAATGGAAAAGAGAATGCTGGCGTCCATCCGCCCTTCTGCTGCACGGCCAAAAAACTTGACCAGTTGCCCACCCATAATGATGAGTGTAAGCAAACTACTGACAACCAGACTGGTAGAAACCACTTGGCGAACTAAATAACGACGTAGAATCAAAAGAATGCGTCCACTTTTTGAGCTGAAGCCAACGATATAGAGTTTACCTGAATGGTTGGCAAAAAAAATAGCAATTTGCTTACCCAGAAAGGGCTACCCAAGTCTAGCAGGACAATGCTTTAATGGGGATACTGCTTCACAACTTCGACTCAAGGTTGTTACATGAAACTGCAATTACAAGACAATTTGTCACCTGCACAAAGCGCCAAAGACGTATTAGTGCTGATTCTGGATCAAAATGCACTGGCTGATACCAATAATCAACTGCCGGAAGATTTACAGCAATTGCTGGCTACCCATATTAATCGCGCCAAATTTAAAGGCAAGCTGGGTGAAACCCTGCCTATTTATCAGGTCAATGATGCCAACTTTGAACAGGTGCTACTGGTGGGTGCAGGTGATATTGTCAACCTGAGCAGCGGACAGGCACAAACCCTGGCCACAGCCATTTATAAAGCATTATCTACCCGTGCAGAACACGCTGTTGTGTCCATTGACGTGCTGCCGGACAGCCGCATTGAACCCTTTGCACTGGCACTGGCCAATGCCGCCTATCGCTTTGAAGACTATAAATCCAAAAAATCGGAAATCACCCTGAGCGGCGTTACCCTGCATACCACACAGGTTGCTGCCCTGTCCGGCCGCATTGCCTTTACCCAGGCCGTACACCGTGGCCAGTCACTGGCGCGCAAACTGGGCAACCAGCCGGGCAATGTGTGCTATCCGGAATACATGGCAGACCAAGCACTGGCACTGGCGGAAAAATACCCCGATTTACTCACGGTAACCGTACTGGACGAAGCGGCCATGGCCGAACTGGGCATGCACTCATTTCTGGCAGTCAGCAAAGGGTCGGAACGTCCGGGCCGTTTAGTAACCATTGAGTACAACGGCAAGTCTGACAACAGCAAACCCGTGGTGCTGGTGGGCAAGGGCGTGACGTTTGACACTGGCGGTATTTCCTTAAAGCCCGCTGCTGCCATGGACGAAATGAAATTTGACATGTGTGGTGCAGCCTCTGTACTGGGTGTCATCCAGTCCCTGTGCATTGCCAAGCTGCCTATTAAGGTAGTGGGTGCCATTGCCTGTGCCGAGAACATGCCTTCCGGCCGTGCCACCCGTCCCGGTGATGTAGTGACCACCATGAGCGGTCAGACCGTTGAAATTTTAAATACCGATGCAGAAGGCCGTCTGGTACTGTGCGACACCCTGACCTACATCAAGCGTTTTGACCCGGAAGTCGTAGTGGACATTGCTACCCTGACCGGCGCCTGTGTGGTGGCACTGGGCAAAGTACTGGCTGGCCTGTTCAGCCCGGATAATGAACTGGCCAGCGAACTGATTGATGCCGGTAACCAGTTGCATGACCGTGTATGGCGCATGCCGGTGATTGATGATTATCAGGAACTGCTGGATTCACCGGTGGCTGACATTGGCAACATTGGCGGCCCAACCGCCGGTGCAGTGACTGCGGCCTGCTTCCTGCAACGTTTTACCAAGGAATATCGCTGGGCGCATCTGGATATTGCCGGCGTTGCCTGGTTATCCGGAGCCAGCAAAGGCGCCACCGGACGTCCGGTTCCGCTGTTGATGCAGTTCCTGCGTCAGCGCGCGGTATAATGTACGCCGAATGACTCAGGCCCCCATGACTCAGACCCAAAAGACGCAGGTTAGCTTTTATCTGATTCAGAACCAACAGCGGCAGGCTGACCTGGCCTGCCGCCTGTGCCGCAAAACCTTGCAGAAAGAACGGCAGCCCGTGCTGATCCTGTGTGAAAACCGGCAGCAGCTGGAAACGCTGGATGCCTTGTTATGGCAGTTCGATCCACTTAGTTTTGTACCGCATGATATGGATGATCCCAATAGTCCCATTTGTCTGAGCAACCAGTTACCAGCACAGTTTCAGGGTATTTGCATCAACCTGAGCAGCCAGGCCATTCAGGCACCCGGCATACAGCGCATACTGGAAATTGTGGAAAATAACGAAACGGCTAAGGCAGACGGCCGCCAGCGCTTTAAGGCATACCGCAGCATGGGGCTTGAACCGGACACATTTAAGGTTTAGGCTGAGGTCAATTTGATGAGATGCCAACACCCTAAGGCGATAAACAGCGGAGTGAAAAATGGAAGTAGGCCGTGATTTCCAAAAGCGTTGGCATGCAACACCCGAGGCTATCCGCCAGCAGGTGTTTAGTGAGCTGAACAGCATCTGTAAATTACTGGAACCCGTTACCAACCTGGCTGAATGGCAGGCGACTGATCAGGTGCGCCATGAGCAGCAGCAGAAGCTGGTAGATGAGGCACTGGAAGAAATTCGCCTGCACGAACAGGCACGTATCGCTGCCGAGCAACAACTGGCCGAACGCCAGCGCCTGGCTGCAGAACAGGCTGCTGCCCTTGCGGCGCAACAGGAAGCAGAGGCGTTAGCCGCACGGCAGGAAGCCGAAGCATTAGCTGCCCGCCAGCATGCTGAAGCCTTAGCTGCACAACAGGCCGCCGCTGCACTGCTTGCCCAACAGCAAGCGGAAGCTTTGGCCGCACAACAGGAAGCGGAAGCACGCGCCAGAGCCGCCGCCAAAGCGGAAGCCGCTCAGGCACAGGCCAATGCACGGATTCTGGCTGAACAGCAGGCATCTGCTGCCACTGAAACTGCACAGCTGCGTCAGCAATTGCTGGATGATGTCAGTATTTATATTGACCTGGTACTTGAACAGCAGAAACAGCAACTGACAGAATGGGCAACACAGGAAATTGAGCGCTTGCTGGCTCGTAAATAACACACTCATAAATAATAGTTTTAGAAACAATAAAGCCAGCTAAAAGCTGGCTTTATTGTGGCTGCATAGCTTAGCCTTTGCGCTTTTTCAGCCCCTGCTCACGCGGTGGCAGGCCAGTATGCTGGGTTAAAATCTGGCCTTTTCTGGGCTGGGTATTGCTTGGCCTGCTACCAGTAGCACGCTTTTGCGAATCCCCCGCTACGCTAGAGTTCTTTTTACGCGCGCTCTGGTACTCACCTTCCGTGCCTTTAGGCTGGTAGGTTGGAATCAGATGCTGCTTGCCATTACCAATCAAATCGGCCCGTCCCATGCTCTTTAAGGCTTCACGCAACAATGGCCAGTTGTTCGGGTCAT
>JASLIR010000467.1 GCA_030152125.1 Alkanindiges sp. | reverse complement strand
CATGTTCTTTTGTAGCACAAGAAAAATAATACGATTAGTGGGTACTCCTGTTTGGCTGTAAGGTGTTCCCCATACAAAAAAACTATAAACAACATTTCGTAATAACTGCAAATACTTTCACCATGCATACCGGGTCATGCTTACTGATAGCAAGGACTTTCCTGTTGTTGACTTGGTTGCAGCATGCAACTATATTAGTTGCATGCTGCAACCAATTAAAAAATGTTATGGTTATCATTGATCCTGCTTTCACGCCGTCCAATGCCACTGTTCAGCAACTGCGTAATTTTTCACGCAAACTGGTTCGTGAACTCGGGCTGATGCGCAGCACACTGGCGGGTACGGAACTGGCCCCCTCCGCAGTTCATGCAGTCATTGAAATTGGCACATCACCCGGAATAAATGCCAAAGATCTTGCAGTTATCCTGAGGTTGGATAAATCCAGCACCAGCAGGCAAATCGCCAAGCTGGAAACTCAGGGCCTGATTCAGCGCACCGCCTCAAATACGGATGCACGATCATCGGCCCTCTATTTGACAGCTGAGGGTAAAAAACTAAAGACAAGAATTGATCAATATGCCACCAGTCAGGTGTCAAGTGCCCTTCGCCACATTGCGCCTGCGGATCAAAAAACATTGGTTCGTTCACTGGCTTTATATGCAGATGCATTGGGTAGCAATCATTCCGCATCAGTGCCGGAAGGTTTAAGCGCTGGTATTAGTGAGGGCTATCAGCCCGGGTGCATTGGCGACATTAGCAGCTTACATGCGCGCTTTTACTCAAAAAACTGGGGCTTTGGCAGTTTTTTTGAGCAGAAAGTGGCCACAGAACTGGCTGAGTTTACTGCTTCGCTACCCATGCAGGGCAAAGCTTTATGGCTGTACATGGAAAATGACCGTGTGCTGGCCTCTGTGGCTATTGATGGAAACCTTGCAACAGGCGTTGCACATCTGCGCTGGTTTATTGTGGATGACTCTTTACGTGGTTCCGGCATTGGGCGCCAGTTGATGCTGCAAGCCATGCAGTTTGTAGACCAGCGGTTTAAGCAAACCTACCTGTGGACGTTTAAAGGGCTGGATGCGGCACGTCACTTATATGAATCATATGGATTTAAGCTGATGCAGCAGCACGAAGGTTCACAATGGGGAACTCATGTTATAGAGCAGCAATTTATACGGTCACATGCCCCTATAATATAAGCTCACCAAACTTGTGAACATTTAGCCCAGTAAAGGAATTCTACTGCACCAAAGCTTTTTGCACTTTACTGCAACAGACCACTATCCAGTTTTAAAAACCGGTTATCCAGATGCTGTAAATGGCTCAAGTCCAGTTGCTCAAGCTGATTGCGCTCACAATTAAGCCGAACCAGCAACGGGTTGTGCTGTAAATTCAGCTGGGTTAACTGATTGGCACTACAACCAAACTGGGCAAGGCTGCTTAAACCGCTTAAATCCAGTGAACCTAACTGGTTTCTGTCACAGAAAAGCTTGAATAAATGTGGGGTATGGCTTAAATCCAGCCTGGTTAGCTGATTGCGCATACAGTAAAACTTTTTCAATTTCGGTGCATGGCTTAAATCGACAGATGTCAGCAGGTTTGCATTGACATCCAGCCCTTCCAGTAATGGCGTATGTTGCAATTCAATCTGTGTCAGTAAATTAGAACCACAGCCCAGCTCCACCAGCTGCGGGCTATGACTTAAATCAATGCTGGAAAGCTTATTTTTACTGCAATAAAGTTTAAGCATGAATGGTTGCTGGCTAACATCAAGCGCGGTTAAATGGTTCACCGCACAGTAAACCTGGGTAATAGCCGGGCTATTTTGCAAATTCAGGCTGGAAATCTGGTTATATTCGCAATTGACTGACTTTAATAAAGGCTTATTGCTGACATCTAGCTGCTTGATTTCATTGTCATTACAACTTAACCATACCAGTTCATTTAAATGACCGACATCCAGCCTGGTTAATGCATTTTGCGAACAGGATAATATTTTCAGGAATGGCAGTTTGGCCAGTAATGACTGCATAAAGTCATCACCTGCCATCCAGCCGTTAATAAATAAATGCTGAATACGGTGATTTTCTATAAACTGAAATTCGGTATGGCTCACGCGTGATACCATTCTTTCCAGCACCTGCTCAGGCGTCTGCTTTTTAAAATCGGCCAGTTGCAGTAAGGCATTATAGTCATCTGTATATAACTCAGCATTGCCAACACGATGCAGTTGCTGCCCGGTCTTAACTTCAGCTTTGTGCAGTAAGACATTTTCCATTGCCCTTCTCCATTCCATTATAAAATTATGACTTCAAGATTAATTCACAATCAGTTCAGCATCAATCACAAAAATAGCCACGATCATTTTTGGAAACATATAGTTATAATTTTTCATACACTATGAGCTGGATAATTTTTCCCTTTATTAGCGGCTGAAAGATATGATCTTACGGAAACTCGTAGTAATGACCATTGAACAACGCATTGGTCAAGCTGAATTTGCTAACATGCTTAGGCATTCAGGGACCCCTTAAATGCCAGAATTGGGAAAGGAAGGTATAGAAAACCACTCAAGTATGGTCAAAAGCTGCTGGCTTTTATCATATGTCCAGTCGGTTGTCACAAACACCTGAGAATCTGGTAAAATAGCTGCCCTCTGAGCCGCTTTATTTTTACATTCAATATTAACAACGCAACTGTGAGTATGAATGTGAGTATGAAACAAACACTCAAAATTATTTCTTTTTCAAATCAGAAGGTTAAATACAAATGCTGCTGATGATCGATAATTACGACTCTTTCACCTACAACATCGTCCAGTATTTTGGTGAACTGGGTCAGGATGTGAAAGTGGTGCGTAATGATGAAATCAGCATTGGAGAAATTGAATCCCTGAATCCGGAGTATCTGGTAATTTCGCCTGGGCCATGCTCCCCGAATGAAGCCGGTATTTCCCTGGAAAGTATTCGTTATTTTGCTGGCAAAATTCCGCTGTTAGGCGTTTGCCTGGGACATCAAAGTATTGGTCAGGCTTTTGGTGGTGTTGTCATCCGCGCACGTGAAGTGATGCATGGCCGCCTGTCTTCCATGTACCACGCCAATACAGGGGTGTTTCAGGATTTACCCAATCCTTTTACCGCAACCCGCTATCACTCGCTGGTGGTAGATAAAAACACTCTGCCGGATTGTCTGGAGATTACTGCCTGGACCCAGTTAGCGGATGGTTCTCTGGATGAGATTATGGGCCTGCGCCATAAGACCCTGCCGGTTGAAGGCGTGCAATTTCACCCGGAGTCCATCCTTAGTGAACATGGTCATCAACTGTTAAAAAATTTCCTTGAGCAGCATGCTGCTACCGCAACAACTGCATAAGGACAAGCATGAATATTCAAAACGCTCTTGACCAGATCATCCGTGAAATAAATCTGACACAGGATGAAATGAAGGATGTCATGCGAATTATCATGACCGGTGAAGCAACGCCTGCACAAATTGGCGGCTTGCTGGTTGGTTTACGCATGAAAGGCGAAAGTATTGATGAAATTACCGCGGCAGCCAGCGTGATGCGCGAACTGGCCCTGCCGGTACCGGTAAGCGATCTTCCTCACCTGATTGATATTGTGGGGACAGGTGGTGACGGTCAGCACATGTTTAATGTGTCAACAGCATCGGCTTTTGTGGCTGCTGCTGCGGGTGCAACGGTAGCCAAGCATGGTAACCGTGGGGTTTCCAGCAAATCCGGTAGTTCCGATTTACTGGAACGTGCCGGTATCCGGCTGGACCTGAATATCCAGCAAACCGAACGCTGTATCCGTGAAATTGGTATCGGCTTTTTGTTTGCGCCGAATCATCACGCCGCCATGCGCCATGCCATTGGCCCACGCCGTGAACTGGGCATGCGGACTATTTTTAACCTGCTTGGTCCACTGACTAATCCGGCAGGTGTGCAACGTTTAGTTGTTGGCGTGTTCAGTGAAAAACTGTGTCGCCCCATTGCGGAAGTGTTAAAGCAGTTAGGCACTACCCATGCATTGGTTGTACACTCTAATGATGGTCTGGATGAGATTAGTCTGGCACAGGTAACCAAGGTTGCCGAGCTAAAAAATGGTGAGATCAGTGAGTGGGAATTAGTTCCAGAAAACTACGGAATTGCCAGCCAAAGTTTAATTGGCCTAAATGTTGCTGACTCTGCTGCAAGCCTTAGCCTGATCAACGATGCTTTGGGTCGTAAAAAGTCAGCAGTGGGTGAAAAGGCCGCGCAAATGATTGCACTGAATGCAGGCGCAGGCATCTATGTGGCAGGCTTAATGCCAAACTTGCAGCAGGCGATCAACCTGGCGCAGGACATTATTTACGGCGGTCAGGCTCAGGAAAAAATGTCAATTTTGGCTGAGTTTACGCAAAGCATGACCGAAAACGTCACTGCATAACTTCTTGCTTTGCATTAAGTTAGTAGCGACAGCAGTGAATATATTTTAGGATTTTTTTGTTAAATGATACGTATCGAAGACACTATTCTGGGTAAAATTGTCGCACGCAAACAGGAAGAAATTGTTGCACGACAAAAAAAACTTTCTTTGGCTGATCTTGAACAACAAGCCAAGGCAGCTTCGCCTGTGCGTGGTTTTGCCAAGGCATTACAAGCCAAAAAACCTGCAGTGATTGCAGAAGTAAAGAAAGCCTCTCCTTCTCAGGGTATTATTCGTGAAAACTTTAATCCTGCCGAAATTGCCCATCAATATGAAAAAGCAGGTGCAGCCTGTTTATCGGTATTAACCGATATCGATTTCTTTCAGGGTAGTGACCAGAACCTGAAACTGGCACGCTCCATGTGTTCTTTGCCGGTTTTGCGCAAGGACTTTATGATTGATCCGTACCAGATTGTAGAAAGCCGCGCACTGGATGCTGACTGTATCCTGTTAATTGCCGCCTGCCTGTCGGATGAGCAAATGAAGGAGCTGTCTGCCACTGCACAGCAATTCGGGCTGGACGTACTGGTAGAAGTGCATAACCATGCCGAGCTGGATCGTGCCCTGCAACTACCGGAATCGCATATTATTGGTATTAATAACCGTAACCTGAAAAACTTCCAGGTCAGCTTGAATGTGACGCTCAGCTTGCGGCAGTATGTACCACAAAACCGCATTCTGGTTACGGAAAGCGGTATCCGCAGCCGTAACGATGTGGATTTAATGCTGGCTAATAATGTCAATGCCTTCCTGGTTGGTGAAAGTTTTATGCGTCAGGCCAATCCGGGCACAGCACTCACCCAGCTGTTTGGTCAACCAAAAATCAATCCGGCCTTTGCTTAAGGCCGCTTCCCCTAACAGCTGCTGGCTTAATTTGTTATCATAAAGGCTGTTAGGAAAATTTTATTGTCGTATGGCTAAGTCTTCTTCTTTTGATAAAGATACCAATCAAATCCTGAATCAGCTAAAAAAACAGCTGAAAAGAAAAACTCCACCGCTCAAAACAGAGACGAAGGTAATAGCGCCTGCGCCTGTTTTAGATGATGAGGCGCTTTTTAAGCAAGCCCTGCAGGGTGTTACGCCATTGCCACAGGATAATAATACCTCCCTGCTGGCAAACTTTAGAAAACCCAAAATTATGGATGCGGAAACTCTGGCCCGCCGTGCAGCAGCAGAAGGTACGGAGGAGTCGCAACATCATGAAATTTCCGATACGCAAGCCCTGCTCAACCCGGTGAGCAGTGATGCTTTTCTGAGCTATCGTATTGCCACCCTGCAGCATCGTATTTTTGACCAGCTTAAAACCGGAAAACTACGCTGGTTTGAAGCGGTAGACCTGCATGGATGCAGCATTGAACAGGCCCGGGCGGCGGTTTTAAAACTGATTGATATTGCCCATCAGGAAAATCAGACTGTCGTTAAAATTGTACATGGCAAAGGCCCAACAGCCATTCTTAAAACCTGTGTCAATGGCTGGCTGCGGCAACACCGCGACGTACTGGGTTTTGTGAGTGCGCCCCCTGAACAGGGTGGTACTGGTGCCGTATTGGTATTATTAAAACGTCCATTAAAAGAGCCTGCCAACCAGCTGGGCTCCGCAAAACCCCCAAATGGATTAGGTCGTTGATAAATTAACCCCGCCAACTAATGTATCTCTGCTACAATATAGCGCTTCTTCGATTCATTTTTAGTGATCAGAGTTCATGAGCATGCAACAATCTTACGCCAATATCATTACTGCCATTGGTGAAGATTTACAGCGGCCAGGCCTAAGGGATACCCCTCAGCGCGCCGCCAAGGCCTTTTCTTTTCTCACTCAAGGCTATACACAAACCCTTGATGAGGTTACCAATAATGCCATTTTTCCTTCCACTAACCGGGAAATGGTGCTAGTAAAAGGCATCGAATTCTACTCCTTATGTGAACACCATCTGCTGCCATTTATGGGTCAGGCACACGTTGCTTATTTACCAAACGGTCAGGTTTTGGGACTGTCAAAATTTGCACGTATTGTTGATATGTATTCGCACCGCCTGCAAATCCAGGAAAACCTTACCCAGCAAATTGCACAAGCCATTATGGACGCAACAGGCGCCCGTGGTGCGGCTGTTGTGATGGATGCAGCACATATGTGCATGATGATGCGTGGTGTACAAAAACAGCACTCCAGCACCCGCAGCATCTCGATGCTGGGCGAATTTACCACCAATACACAGGTGCGTCAGGAATTCCTGCTGGCCGTACCACCTTCCAACCTGTAAAACCTCTTATATTTTAAAAACTCCACATGACCAGATTTGTTGACGGCAGCAAATCTGGTCATTTTGTTTTTATTCAATCTAAATTAACAAGATATAAGTACTTATTAGTTATATTTGACACAAAGACTGACAATAGTATCTGTCAGTTCTCCTGTATTGCATCATTGCCTGCCTTGTTTCATTAAAAACCCAAGAAAAACATCAGGTGTAACAGAACAAAAAAAGAGCAGGATTTATGCGACATTTATTGTCACTTTTGTATGGTAAGGCGCAAAATTTCCCCATTTTAAAGCCTATATAAATCTTTTCAAAACAATACTTTGTAACTTTTTCCATAAACTATTAACAAGACAAATTTATGTGATTATACTCACAGTCATAGGGAAGTTTTTTGGCTCGTCATATCAATATGCGCAACTTTATCTGTGTTCTTACAAGCGTACTGTCGCTCACTATTTGTTCAGCCAGCTGGGCAGACGAAACAATTTATACCTGGCAGGATGAGCAGAATGATCTTACCAATTATGCAGCTGTGCCACCGGATGACCAGATTAGTAGTGGCAACCTGAAAGTGTTTAATCCTGAAAAAGGACTAACCACCAGCGCCACCTTGCCGGCCCGTGACCCGCTCATTCTAAATGACCCTAAAACCGGCCTGCCGACTCATACTGCA
>JASLIR010000436.1 GCA_030152125.1 Alkanindiges sp. | reverse complement strand
GATGTTGATACACCAGCACTACGCAAGGCATTATGGGATAGATTAGCTGACGATGATTATGAGATTCGGGGAGAAGCATTCATCGGCCTGGCAAGGAGAAAGGACTTTTCCATTCAAACCGCACTGATTAACGAATTAAATGATGAATTTAATGGTAGTTGGGCAATTCAGGCAGCCGCACTCTTAGCCCAGCCTGAATATTTGCTTCCATTGCAACAACTGAAAAATCATTTGACCAAGAATATTGAGCAAAGGTTTATGGATGAGCTGAACGATGCAATTCTGGCCTGCTCTCCTCACAGCAATTCGTTTAGTTAGCAATTCATGTACCCTTGACTCTCTTCTCACCCATGCTACATTCCAAACTCACCTCATACACCATTTAAGCCATGTACCAGACTTTAATTTCCGTTGCAGATGCTAAAGACCTTTCCAATGATGTTGTATTTGTGGACTGCCGCCATCAACTAGGCAATCCGTCATTTGGTGAGGAACAGTATCATCAAGGCCATCTGCCACAGGCACGCTTTGCCCATCTTGACAGTGACCTTTCCTCCCCGGTTGTGCCCGGAAAAACCGGACGCCATCCGTTACCTGAACCAGAACGATTAAAAGCCTTCTTTGGCAAGCTGGGTATCGGCCCATACACGCAAGTGATTGCATACGACCAGGATGTCGGCATGTTTGCCTCTCGCCTGTGGTGGTTACTGCGGACCGTGGGCCATACCAACGTGGCGGTGCTGGACGGTGGCTATACGGCATGGCTTGCCAGTGGTGGTGTGATTGAAACCACGCAGCCCACTATCACTGAAACTGAGTTTAGCGGTGACTGGAATCCACAGATTGTCGATGCAGCCAATGTACTAGCGCATATTGGAGATTCAGACAGGGTGCTGATAGATGCACGACTGCCACCGCGCTTTAAAGGACTGGAAGAACCTTTAGACCCAAAAGCAGGACATATTCCTGGTGCTATTAACCTGTCTTTTACGGAAAACTGTGCAAATGGCTACTGGCGCAGCACTGAAGAATTACAGCAGCGCTTTGAAAGTTTCTCTGGCACGGAAGTAGTAGGCTATTGCGGCTCCGGCGTAACAGCCTGCCATAATATCCTGGCCTTTGTACATGCCGGACTGCCTGAACCTTTATTGTATGCAGGCTCATGGAGCGAGTGGGTTACGGATGATAGCCGCCCGGTTGAAACTGAACTGTAAGCGTAGTGGAAGGCTAAACCCTGAACACGCCGGAGAAAGCTGTTATGTCCCCGCACCGCATTTTCACAACAGCATTTGCAAAGGTTTACCCACTGTATATTCAAAAAGCAGAACGTAAAAGCCGTACAAAAGAAGAGGTTGATTAAGTTATTTGCTGGCTGACGGGCTAGGACCAAACCGGCTTACAGCAGCAAATAGAACAGGAAACTGATTTTGAAACCTTTTTTGCACAGGCACCAGCCATTCATCCCAATAGCGCGCTGATCAAAGGCGTAGTCTGTGGTGTTCGTGTGGAAGACCTTGAAGATCCTTTTATGCAAAAAATACGCTATTTGGACAAGCTGATTGATGAACTTGCCAGGGGCAAACGCATGGATAAGATTTTGCGGCAATAACTGCCACCTATATATTAATTCCGACCTGATAAGACTCAGCCGGTCATCCCACTTTTGCGTTGGCAGAATGACCGGCTGGATCAGGCAATGATGGCAACGGGATTAAAATAAAATCCCCACAGTTTTAATAAACCACCACGCTGCGAATCGACTCACCGGACTTCATTAAGTCAAAGCCCTTGTTAATGTCATCCAGTGTTAAATGATGGGTAATCAGATCATCAATATTCAGCTTGCCTTCCATGTACCAGTCCACAATTTTTGGTACATCGGTACGGCCACGCGCGCCACCAAAGGCAGAACCTTCCCACTTTCGACCAGTGACTAGCTGGAATGGACGGGTGCTGATTTCCGCACCGGCAGGCGCAACCCCAATAATAATACTGCGGCCCCAGCCTTTGTGGCAGCACTCCAGTGCCTGACGCATTACCTGCGTATTACCAATGCATTCAAAGGAATAATCAGCGCCACCATCGGTCAGTTGAATAATATGGTCTACTACATTTTCAACCTGACTCGGGTTAATAAAATGTGTCATGCCAAATTTACGCGCCATGGCTTCACGGGCAGGATTTAAATCCACACCGATAATCTTGTTGGCGCCTACCATTTTGGCACCCTGAATCACGTTCAGGCCAATACCACCCAAGCCAAATACCACCACATTGGCTCCAGCTTCCACCTTGGCAGTAAACAGTACCGCGCCTACCCCGGTTGTTACGCCACAACCGATATAGCAGACTTTATCAAAGGGGGCATCTTCACGGATTTTGGCCAGCGCAATTTCCGGCACCACAATGTGGTTAGCAAAGGTTGACGTACCCATGTAATGCAGAATCGGCTCGCCATCCAGAGAAAAGCGGCTGCTGCCATCCGGCATCAGGCCCTGACCCTGGGTAGTACGGATGGCCTGGCATAAATTGGTTTTTTGCGACAGGCAGAACTTGCACTGGCGACATTCCGGTGTGTACAGCGGTATCACATGATCCCCCGGTTTCAGGCTTTTAACGCCCTCACCCACCTCCAGCACCACACCTGCCCCTTCATGGCCCAAAATGGCCGGAAAACGGCCTTCAGGGTCAGCCCCTGACAAGGTGTAATAGTCAGTATGGCAAATACCGGTTGCCTTCACTTCAACCAGTACCTCGCCGGCACGTGGAGGCGCCAGATCAACCTCATGAATGGTTAATGGCTGAGCTGCTGCCCAGGCAATCGCTGCACGTGTTTTCATAACTTCAAACTCCTTATGTCAGGCTATGATCCCTGAATCCTAGTGTATTTGATTAACCTGATGGGTATTCATATCTGTATTGGTATTCGCATCTTGTGCCGCAGCCCCGCTAGAAATCTCCGGGGGAAACAAACGACTTTCAAACTGGGGCAGCATCAGCTGCATGTTCTGGCCCAGTTTAAACTGTGGCTGCGAACTTGGAAAATCCTGTGCCTGCTCCCACTGCTGGATTCTTCCGGTGGCCTGTTTAAAGGCCGCCTGAAAACTGTTCTGGTTGCGCAATGCCTCGTCAAAAAATGCCCGGCCAAAATAGGTATAGTCTGCTTCGTTAGAGCAACCAAAAGAAGCACGGTCTGCAGATGCCGCAGTAATCACCAAGGTATCTGGCGATTGTAACGCGGGGATAAAGCTACCCGAATAACAGGCCGAAATCACAATGACCCGCCAGCGGATACCGGAACGGTCCAGCACCTCACGCAACCACTGCGGGTCAATGGAATCCATGGCAACCGGTTCATCCGCCAACTGGAATATGCCCTGATTGCCATGTGAGGTCATATACATAAACAGCACATCGGTATCCGGGTTCATCTGCTGGCCAATACGGGTTAAGCTGCGTTCAATACTGGTTTTAGTGGCAATTGGCTGGGTGGTAAAACTTTTCAGGTTATTCACAAGGCTAATGGAACGGCCATAGGTGCCAAAACGGGTATCAAACTGGCGCTGGATACGGTCAATTTCCGATTTGAACACATCCTGATAGCCTGCCCCGGCAACGCCCAGAAAGTACCAGCTGGACTGACCGGGAATCGACTTTTGCAACTGGCTCAGCATGTCATCCAGCAAACGCGGTTGGGCATAAATGGCTGCTTCCGGTATGGTCGGGGTAATATGCTGCTCTTCAACCTTCCAGATAGGCTGGCTGCTGGACTGCCACACCACCAGCGTGACAATGGTTGCCACCAGGATCAGGATGCGTTCCCACCAGGGCCACTCTAGGGCACGGGAAAACACCCAGAACACTGCCACGGTCTGCCATACAAACAAAACGATAAAAAACGGCTCCAGATAGTCATACATGCTATGCGGCAGGCGGTCTATCTGTCCCAAAAACTGCAGGAAGCTTTGAATCAGTACAATGTTAAAGTCAGCAATCAGCCACAATAAGGCGGGCACCAGCAGCAAGCGCCCCAAACCACTGCGCTGCGCCAGAAAAATCCCGGCTATCAGGGCGATAAACGGCCATAACAGGTAGCTAACCAGGCCCTGTCCATTAAACTCGCCAATACGGCCAGCAGCCAGCCAGCTAAATAGCGTATTCGCCGAGCACGCCAATATGGCCCAGAATACAAACTGCCAGCCATTGGGGGTAACGAACTCAAAACAGCGACGCGAACCTACCAGCATCCACAGCGCGGCAATCTGATTATCCAGCAAATCACTAAAAAAATTACGCGACGGCTTCAGGTTTATCATTCAGTGATCCGCTAACATCTCACGGCTTATCCTATCAAGAAAAGTGACTTGTTTCACACTATTCTTACCTATTACATCAATTTAATACATGAAGCATGTCCAGGTTTAGAAACCATAGACAATCATGGCTTACTCAAGCGGCCAGCGAATATGTTCAATCAATCCGGTTAAGGGCTGGTCCGGTGCAAAGGGGACCACCCCTAAACACGGTGCACCAATTTTCTTGCGCAGCGTTTCTATTTCAGCCTCACAGTGCTGGTCATGCGGGTCAATACAGTTTGCCACCCAGCCTGCCAGCGGCAAACCATCACGCAAAATCATTTCCGCCGTTAACAGGGCATGGTTTAAACAGCCCAAACGGATGCCGACCACCAGAATGACTGGCAGGCGTAACTGTTTTGCGATATCCGAAATATTTTCCTGCAGGTTGATCGGCACCCGCCAGCCTCCGGCACCTTCCACCAGAATATGGCTGGCCCGCGTTGACAAGCCTGCCCGCACATGACCAACCACACGTGCCGCCTGTAAACGCTCACCTGCCAGTTGCGCTGCAATATGCGGTGAAGCCGCAACAGGCAGCCGGATAGGTGCTATCAGCTCATCTATCAGTTCAACACTGGCATATTGCTTCAAACGGTTAGCATCTGCACTTTCCCATTCGCCCTGTGCATTTTGTTCACAGCCGGCCGAAATGGGCTTAATGGCAAAGCAGCGCTGCCCCTGTGCCGCTGCACGCGCTAATAACAAGGCACTGACATGGGTTTTTCCAACGTCGGTATCGGTTCCAGTAACAAAGTAAATTTGGCGTTGAGTGGCCACACTCATGAATCTAACCTTAGGTGGTATTGAGAAAACTAACGGTACAGAAAAGTCAGGCCATCAGTGCCGGCCGGCTTTTTAAGGTGCATGAATAATAC
>JASLIR010000405.1 GCA_030152125.1 Alkanindiges sp. | reverse complement strand
GCAACGGCGACTGCCCCAGCACTGTCTGCCTTACCAGGGCTGGATATCCTGAAGGAAGATATTGATGCCAGTGCTTTTAAGGATGGGACTTTTGAGGCGAAAGTGAAGCCATGGCTGGATGCGTATAGCCGCTCACTGATTTCTGATACTGAGGCAAAAAACCGCCTGCAAAAAACCATTCTGGCGATTAAGTCCGGTTTTTATTATGGGACGCCTGCACAACGCCTGAACATCGGTCAACCGGATACCGAGCTTGATCTGGACCTGGGGATATCCGGTACCGGAACTATTGATCCTAACACTCAAAATACCAATGCTATTTTTGCATTAACCGACCGGCAGGGTGAGTCCATTGGTTATGGCATGCAGTGGGTGGCAAGCGGACCGGCCGTTGACACGCCGCAGAAAATATTAACCATGTATGTGGATAATAATTTTGCCAAAATGCGCTTGTTACATGGTGGGGTAGATCCTTTTACCAGCCGCTTTAAAAATTTTGAGTTTCAGGTAAGCACTGCCAAGTTTGTAGGCGAGCAGGATAGTAGTTATGGTGCTGGCAAGGTGTATGAGGATACCTTTGCAGCAGGTAATGTTTTTAGTTTTGTAAACGGCAAGTTGCAACGAGACCTGGTGGTGCCTGGAACAGAAACTGCCTATAAGAAATATTTGGATGTACCAAGTCTTGGGGATCGTAGCGAGCTGGGTACCTGGGAACAGCGGGAAGTTGGTAATGGCGGCTCCTTAGGGAACCGGAATTACTCAGGCCGTGCTACAGTTTCCAAGGTGGGTGCGATTAATACTTATCTTGATCCAAAGGTATGGCGTGTACAAGAGCTGGTAGCAAATGGCCAGAATTATATTTTCCCATTATATGCCACACTGGAATTCCAGTACCCTAAAGCGTATGTTGATACCTGTAAGGATCAAGGGGGTGTGGACTGTCCTGTGTCGCGTAAACTAAACATTGTATTTAGGGATAATGGGGATATCTGGACCAACCTTAACTTCCAGGAGGGCAATGCTACCTGTGAGGCGCCTGTTCCTCCTCCGCTAGCAGACGTCCGCATTGGTACGATTCGTGCGGCTTTCCTGAATAGTACGGGAACACAATATTTTATTAGCCCCTCCATAATATTGTCTGGTAAACAGTTTGGTCCTCTGGATGGTATTCAGGTAGGTACTGGTGCTGGTTCAGAACGGGTGAAGATCAATGTGACTGGGGTACGCGATGCGGCGGCGGGTGCAAAAGGTAGTTTGAATGTGACCAGTGCAGAAGCCATTGTAGATCCATCAACGGGCGAAGTTATTACCGACGGATTGCAAAATGAAGATGATGCTTCTTGGCTGAACCCTTACAACGCGCTGATCAGTTCCTTTGTTGCCAAAGCAGAAGCAGCAACCGGTGATGATAAGAAGCCAGTGCCGCCTGCCTTAAAACTGGCATCCAAGCAATCGACCGGTATTTTAAGAATAACGCCTTCATCGTGCTATAAGGTCATACGAAAATAATGGCTATATATAACTAAAATTAAAGGGGCTCAAGTAGCCCCTTTAATTTTATGTTTGTCTGGTTTAACAGGACAAACATTGACGGGATTAAAAGTAAGATTAGCCCGTACCGTCCAGGCGTGATCCTACAGTTTCCAGATGAATGGCAAAGTTGCCCAGCTTGCGGTCCTGAAAGTAGTGTCTTAATGTGCGCTCCACACTGGGGAAAGCCAGTTCATCCCAGGGAATTTCTTCTTCTGTAAACAGGCCGCATTCCAGGCTTTCCTCACCCGCACCAAACTGCCCATCAATCAGGTTGCCCTTAAACAGTACATAAATTTGACCAATGCGCGGAATGTTATACATGCAGTACAGTTGCTCAATATCTACCTTGGCCTCTGCTTCTTCCCATGTTTCCCGGGCTGCACCCTGTTCCATGGTTTCAAACAGTTCCATAAAGCCGGCGGGTAGTGTCCATAGGCCGTAGCGGGGCTCAATGGCCCGTTTGCACAGCAACACCTTATCTTCCCACAGTACCAGTGCACCACAGATAATTTTGGGGTTATCGTAATGGATATGCCCGCACTGGTGACACACCAGGCGCTCGCGTTGATCACCCGCCGGGATTTCACGATGGCCTTCATGGCCGCATTGAATACAAAATGCCATTAGAAAATAATTATTGATTTCGAGAAGCCGAGCATAACTGAAAAGAATATTTTAGGCATCTGGTTATCTGTAGTTTATCGCGGTAAGCTATCGGAATGCAGCCGAATACAAATCATTTAATCCTGCCGGATCAGGACTTGGCCCTGGTCTCACAATTCAGGCAGTCCCTACGCTTTGCCCGTGCACCACGCCGGGCAGATGCTTCCGTGTTGCTGGCGATTACCCGGGAAGCCAATCCCAAAATTTTACTAACCCGCCGGGCTTCGCATATGAAGCATCATGCTGGTGAAGTTTCCTTTCCCGGTGGCAAGCGTGAAAATGGCGATACCAGCAACATTGTTGTGGCGCTACGCGAAGCGCATGAAGAAACAGGTTTAAGCCCGTTTCAGGTTGAGTTACTGGGGGAGTTGCGTAGCCAGCGTGCACGCAGCGGCTTACTGGTTAAACCCATTATTGGCCTGATTCCTGCGGATGTTCCCTTAATTGCTCAGCCGGATGAAATTGCCCGGATTTTTTATGTACCCATCACACAGTTTTTGCAAACAACCCCTAAGCCCTACGCGGTAAATATCTTTCAGCAGCAATATTTTATGCCAAGTTTCCAGATAGACAATGAGGTGATCTGGGGGCTGACAGCGCGTATTTTAATTTCTTTATTCAAGCATGGATTGCAGCAGCAGATTGACTGGCCACTATTTATGAACCGGCCAGCCGTACTGCAAAAATAGGCTGCATATACTGATCAGGATGTATCGATATGTTGTACTGTTTTGAAGATTTTTGCCCTACCGCTACAGTAACGCCCTGGGATGGCTGGGTGGCCGACAATGCAACAGTTCTGGGCCAGGTACAACTGGGCAGCAAAGCCAGCATCTGGTTTGGTGCGGTGATCCGTGCCGATAACAGCCGGATTATTATTGGTGATTATAGTAATGTGCAGGAAAATGCGGTCCTGCATACAGACAGCGGTGTGCAACTGACTGTGGGTAAGCATGTGACTATTGGCCATCAGGCCATGCTGCACGGATGTACCATTGGCGACAATAGCTTAATAGGCATTAATGCCGTGGTGCTGAATCATGCGGTCATTGGCAGGAACTGTATTATTGGTGCCAATGCCTTAATTCCGGAAGGAAAAGTGATTCCAGACAATAGTGTGGTGATGGGGTCGCCCGGTAAAGTGGTGAAAGAGGCCAGTGAGCAGGTGGCACAGATGATTTATATGAGCGCCTTACATTATGCGGAGCATGCACAGCGTTTTAAAACCGGTTTACGGCCATTTCATTTATAAGCCGTATTAAACCGGTTGTTAATGATATGTTTTGTGTGGTGAATGTTCTAGAATAGTGCACAGTAGCCATGGTCACTCATGCCTTCCGAGGTGGGTAATGAATAATCAGCAGTTTAAAACGCTCCGCAAAAGAAAGTTATTGTCCTCTGTGGTAGAGGATCTGGTGCAAACCATAAAAAGCAATTCTTCTTTGCAACAAGTAAAGGAGCTGCTGGAAAATCAGGCTGAAGGTCATATTAACCGTCAGGATGAGGCACAGGTTTTGCGCCAGCATACCATTGAGCAGGCACTGGAGTGGATTGAGGGGATGCAGGCCAAAGTGGGTGCCCAGCTGATATCTACCGTGACGGCAGAAAGCCCCTGGTTTGGTAGCATGGAAAAGCGTTTGACAGGGCTAAAAACAGCCACCATTTTTGAGCCGGTTGGCGCAACGCAACTGGCGGAAGAAGATAAAAACCTGTTAACCGTACAACAGCAGTGGCTAAAAGTTGAAGAGCAGTCCGTGCTGATCCGTGAGCAGCTATTACGCAAGCTGGATCGCCTGACTGGTGTGCGTGCCAAAACAGATGAATGGGAAACCACCTTTCCAGAAGATGAATAAGGCCAGACCTTCAGGAAGCGCTTATCACTTCCATGAGCGATAGCGGTATAAGCTGGCTTATCCTAAAGGTCGCTTAACAAGGCTGATACGTTAAAAAACTGCCTATTTTTATCATGATTGCTTTATCATCACTACCTTTAATCTGTCCTGTAAATTGCCTGCTGCTTCGTTGCTAGGGCGAGAGAATATTTTCCATGCTGTTGGCATTAGAAACTGCAAATGACCATTGTTCCGTGGCTCTTTATGATGGCCGTGACCTGCTTGCTTTCCGTGAGGATAGCCGGGCCAGGGAACAAACCCGCCTTATTTTACCCATGATTGATAGTGCACTTGCTGAAGTGCAACAGGGTATGGCCGATATTCAGGTGATTGCCTTTAGCCGTGGTCCTGGTTCCTTTAGTGGGGTCAGGATTAATGCGGCGGTGACGCAGGGCCTGGCATGGACGCATGATATTCCTGTGGTGCCGGTATCCACCTTGCGTGCGCTGGCCCAGGCAGCCTATCGCTTACAGCAGTTGGATCAGGTGATTGCCGTACTGGATGCGCGCATGAATGAGCTGTACTGTGCCGCCTATCAACTGGATGATCAGCAGTTGATGCAGGCACTCAGCGCAGAGCAGTTGATTCCTTATACCGATACCACTTTTCAGGTGGATGCAGGGCAAAGTATTGTTGGGAATGGCAGCCTTTTATTTAATCCTTCCTTAAGCTTGCCGCGTTACGCTGCCACCAGTGCGTCCGCGCTGGATATTGCCATACTGGGTTATGCGGACTGGCAGTCTGGTAAATCGGTACCAGCAGCACAGGCATTGCCGGTTTATTTACGTGATAATGCGTGGAAAAAAATTGCCGAGCAACAACGCGGCGCTTCATAACTGTTGGCTATTTGATTTATTTTTGATTTGCTTCCTGGAGTGTGTATGGATATCTGGCTGCTGATACAGGCTGTCATCATGGGCCTGGTGGAAGGTATTACCGAGTTCCTGCCAATTTCCAGTACCGGCCATTTAATTTTAGCAGGCCAGTTACTGGATTTCTGGACCCCGGAAAAGCGCGACCTGTTTGCGGTTGCAGTGCAGATTGGCGCCATTATTGCCGTGATTTATGAGTACTGGGGCAAACTATGGGGGGCCTTAACGGGTGCCCTGAAGGGCGAGGAGCAGGGCCGTCGTCTGAGTATTAACCTGATCGTTGCTTCTATTGCCATTGTGGTGGTGGGTCTGTTGTTTGGGGACCAGATAAAGCATTATTTATTTAATGCAGTCACTGTGGCAATTGCGCTGATTGTGGGTGGTGTGATTATTTTATGGGCGGAACGCCGTAAGCATGAAATAAGCAGCGTGGAAGTAGAAGACATTAGCTTTAAGCAGGCGCTACTGATTGGTTTTATTCAGTGTCTGGCGCTCATTCCTGGTACGTCACGTTCTGGTGCCACCATCATTGGCGGTTTATTGCTGGGTGTATCGCGTAAGGCGGCTGCCGAGTTCTCTTTCTTTCTGGGTATTCCGGTATTGATGGGGGCTGGTCTGCTGGACCTGTATAAATCGCGCCATATGCTGCATGGGGATGATGCCATTGTATTGCTAACGGGCATGCTGGCTGCTTTTATTTCTGCCCTGCTGGTGATTCGCGCCCTGATCCGTTATGTATCGCGCCATGACTTTAGTGTATTTGCCTATTACCGCATTATTTTTGGGCTAATCATTCTGGTCACTGCATGGACAGGCTGGGTGCACTGGTAATGCTGATGAGGGCCTGGCTGCAGGCTGACCTGGAGCAGGCATTTGAGCCGTGGTTGCGGCAGTTGCAACAGGCAGGCGTACAGCTTGATGTGCAGGTAGTGGTACAGATTAATGCCAGGCATTTACGCTTAAACCCTGATATGGCCATCATTTATGACCAGGATGGTTTAAGCCTGGCTGCTAATGGGATGAAAATACAACCGGACTGGATAGGCCAGTTGCCCCGCTTAAAGCGTGCCAGTAAAAAGAATGAACTGATTGCCCGTGCCTGCCACATTGGGGATAAAACACGGATTCTGGATTGTACTGCCGGGTTGGGCCATGATGCCTTATTACTGGCATGGCTGGGTGCCGAGGTGCATCTGCTGGAACGGCATCCGGTACTCTATACCCTGTTGTGCGCCAGCCTGCAGCAGGCCAGCCAGCATACTGCACTGGCTGATGTGGTGCAGCGTATGCATATCCTGCATACGGATGGTGTGGATTATCTGCAACAGGTGCCAGCACAACAGTTTGACGTGATTTATCTGGACCCGATGTTTCCCAAACCTGTCATTGCGGATAAAAAGCAGGCACAGGTCAAAAAAGAGATGCAAATACTGCATCAACTATTAAGTGACAACGCTATACTAGACTTGGGTGAAAACCTGTTACCATTTGCCCGTCAAGTTTCGCCACGGGTAGTGGTAAAGCGCCCCCGGCATGCCCGGTTTCTTACGGCTGAAGAGCCGCAGCATCAATGGCTGGGGGATGCCTGTCGTTTTGATGCCTATTTTCAGGTATTGCAAGCTTAAGTTTGCACATGTTGTAATCTCTCTTTGGTTAACCCCCTGACGTGATTTGGGTATGGACTCTCTGGTTTGGCAAAAGTTTGATTTGGCAGCGGATCGCTATGACCAGGCCAGTATGTTGCAGCAACAGTCTGCCAGGCATTTGCTTGGCTGGATGAATGCCGTGCAGCCGCATAGCGTATGGCTGGATGCAGGTTGCGGTACCGGGGTGCTGGCAAAGGTGCTGGCGGCACAGGGTGCCCGTGTGTGGGCAATAGACCAGGCTGCCAATATGCTAAAACACCTCGATAATATTGATAATATTCAAACTATTCAGGCGGATATTCAGTATTTACCCCTGGCAGATGACATGCTGGATGGGGTGGTCAGTAATTTTGTGCTGCATTGGCTGGGTTCGTCCATTTTGCCGGAAATACTGCGGGTCGTGCAGCCCGGTGGTGATGTATGGCTGGCTATTCCGGTGGCTGGTTCGCTGGCAGAAGTTGCCGAGCGCTATCCCGGTTTTCCCTTATTTCCTTTTGAGGCTGCTGAACAATGGTTACAGCAGGCGGGGGAGAGTCTGCTTGCCCATCAGATGCACACCTTCTCGCGGTCTCATACCGGTTTACGCAGTTTAATGCAGGCTATCCGGCAGATGGGTGGCGATCAAACCGGCTTGCCAGCGTCACGCCATAATTTGTCCCTATGGCGACAGTGGTTACAGGATGACCAAGCTATTGCCTTGTCTTTTCAGGTATTATTCATGCACCTTAAAAAGCCGGCCATCAGTGCCGGCCGGCTTTTTAAG
>JASLIR010000341.1 GCA_030152125.1 Alkanindiges sp. | reverse complement strand
CCCATTGCCAAAACCACCGGCCCAGCCTTTTACCCCAATTTCATCCGGGTACTTGTTAAATAGGTTATTGGCACCTACAGCCAGCGACAGGCCATTGTTAAACTGTTTGCCAATCTCCAGATCAGTAATCCAGGTGGAACTAAAGGTACGGTCATCTGCCGGGGTCAGTGCGGCTTCGGTATATTCGCCATAACGGGACAGCTGTAAATTCAGCCACCAGTTATTCACGCTATAGTTGGCACCCAGCACCAGTTTGTCCTTTGGTGTGGCTTTGGTTAAATCAGACTGCTGCTGGCGGTCAAACAGTACAAAGCCGGGGCCAAGTGCTGCCAGTACTGCCGGGGTGGCTGCCAGCTTTTTGATTTCAGTCTTGTTATGGTTATAGGCCAGGCTCCACTTAATTTGCCCACCCAGCCAGTCGATGTTGTAATCATCCAGACGCTGCAGGTATTCAGTCACTACATCAATACCACGGGTTTGCGTATCTGCCCCATTGGTGTAATAGCGCGCACCCACCAGATTGGCGTTCAGGCCATTATCCTGCAAAATCTTTTGCACCACCGGCCCACGGAACAAACTGGTTTTAACAATGCGGTCATCAATATCTATCTGGTATACATCTACACTAAAATTGATATTGCTGGCCGGCTTAGCAGTAAAACCAAAGCTGTAATTGGTGGAAAGCTCCGGTTTTAGCGGGCTTGCACCCAGTGCCCTGGCCTCGGGGGAGTCCACCCGTAATTGTTTGGTGACGTTACGCACCTGCTGGCCATTTTCCACCGTGGTTAAAGTACCAGTTGAGGAAAACTGTGACTGTGCGACTGAAGGCGCACGGAAGCCATTGCTGATGGCCGCACGGAAAGCATAATTGGGCAAAAACTCAAAGCGGGTGGACAGCTTGCCGCTGGTGGTATCGCCTACACCACCATCATATTTTTCATAACGGCCAGCCAGCCCTACATCCCAAGCCTTGGTAATGGGCAAGTTAAAATCCAGATAACCGGCATATACATTTCTATCCAGGCTGCCTGCATCTTCAGGAATCACCCCGGCCACGGAAATAAGCCCCGGTTCCGGGCGCTTATCCTCATATGGACCGGAGGGAATGGCCCACGGCCCCCAGCTGTAAGATAAAGGCTCACCCGCTGTCACATTGAACTTTTCCCAGCGGTACTCCAGGCCAGCCGATGCACGTACCGGCTTGTACAGGCCCACATCAAACAGGCGGCTAATATCGGCATTGGTGGTCCACTGTTCAAACGCCTGGGTATTCAGCAAAAACTCATGCTTGCCATTGATGCCATAAGACAAATTGGCATTGTTGGTAGTATGCAGCTTTGCATCATCCTTGCCGTACGTGGTGCTAAAGTCCAGCGACCAGTCAGCCAGTTCGGTTTTTAACCCGGCAGCAATCTGGTAATCCACCTCTTCCAGATTACGCCGTGCCTGTGGCCCATCCGGGTATGGCGCGCCCGGTACACCTTCCAGCGCAGTTAAATCGGTTGGTTTGCGGTGCAGCAAATCGTGATAGGCATTGCGGTAACTTAAGGTAGAAAATGAATACAGGCTGGTCTTGTCACCAATTGGCAGTTCAAGGTTATAAGCCGAGGTGTACGTTCTGTCCTTGCCCAGGCCATAATCGGAACCCCAGCCACTTCGGTTATTGTTGCGTGGGTCATTCGGGTCACGATACAACTGACCAATCGCATCGCCTGCCCGATCCCAGGGTTCCTGATGACGTGCTTCCAGCGAGAAATTAAAGAAGCCGCCCTGATCACCTAGGGCAGTAGCCACGTGGAAACTCTGCTTGGCAACCAGGCCATCACCCTTGTAGTTTTCGCCAATAAAGCTTTCCAGCTCACCACCATGATCATCCTTTTTCAGAATGACATTAATCACCCCGGCAATGGCATCGGAACCATACTGGGCGGCAGCACCATCACGCAACACCTCCACCCGCTCAATGGAGGTGGTTGGAATCAGCGCCAGATCAACGGGCACCGCTGCCGTACCTACCCGTGCATTATCATTTAGCAAGGCAGTGTTATGCCGGCGCTTGCCATTGACCAGCACCAGCACCTGGTCGCCATTTAAACCGCGCACATTGGGGCTGCGTACCAGATAGGACGTGCCACCACCACTAATACTGGTGACATTAAAGGAAGGCAGCAGGCTGGCCAGCGCGTCCATCAGGTTGCCCTTGCCGGTAGCCTGTAACTGGGTGCCTTTTACCACATCAATCGGTACCGGACTGCTGGTTACGGTGCGGGCGGCACCACCACGTACCCCGGTCACTACTACGGCATCCAGGGTTTTAACATCAGCTTTATCGCTGTCCTTATCTGCAGCTGCTTTTTGCGCAACAGTTACACTTTCTACCCCGTTATCCCCGTCGGCATACGCCAGTGTGGACAGCATCAAAGCTGCCACACTGCTTGCCAGAATATGTTTCTTAAAAATCATTATCGTATTACCTTGTTAATTCATTAATTAAATGACTGATGAACGATCTGCTTAAAATTTATAGTTCAGGCGGCCATAGTAATAACCACCGTTAAAGCCGAAGGGTGAATACAGGCCATAACGCCCAAAACCGGAGGGTGACTGAAAGCCGTTTTCATCGGGATACACGTCAAACAGGTTTTTGGCACCTAACGCGACTGACAGCTTGTCATTAACCTGATACGCCCCTTCAAGGTCGGTAATCCATTTGGCACCAAAGTAACCATCGCGGCTTGGGTTGGCTGGGTCGTATACAAAGCGGTATTTGTCAAAACGGGTTAAGCGTAATAAAAGTGACCAGTCGGAAATTTTCCACTCACCACTTAAAATCAGCTTGCTGGCTGGAATGGCATCGGTCAGCACATTGCGTGCCTGCCGGTTAATCAGCTCATACCCTGTGCCTAAGGAAGACAGCACCGCAGGGTTGTCCTTAACGCTGGTGATTTCGGTTTTGCCATAGTTATAGGCAGCCACCCAGTTAATCAGGCCAAAGTCTTTAGTGCCAAAGTTCAGGTCCTGCTTGTAGTCCAGCACGACATCCACACCCTTGGTTTTGGTGTCCACGGCATTGGTAAAGTACTGGCCACCATCGGCACCCACTACACCATTATTTTTCAGGATGGCACTAATGGCATCACCCCTTAAAATACTGCCCAGCGCAATACGGTCCTTAATGTTGATCTGGAAGGCATCCACACTTACATTCAGCTTGGGCAAGGGTGTCCAGGTAAAACCTAATGAATAGTTTTCCGATTTTTCCGGCTTTAAGGCTTCTGCACCCAGTGCTTTGGCAGCAGCGGAGTCTACCGGCAACACCCCATAGGTATAGGACTGATAAACCCCTTGTGGGTTAATGGCATAAGAGGTGGAACGGGTGGTAAAAATTTCGTTGGCCAGTTGTGGCGCCCTAAAGCCATTGCTGACCGTGCCGCGTACACCAAAGGTCGAACTAAAGTCGTACCGGCTGCTTAACTTGCCGCTAAAGGTGGAACCCACGCCACGGGTATATTTTTCCGCACGGCCTGCCACATCCACCTGCCATTTTTCCGTTGGCTGCAAGTCCAGCTCGGCGTAGCCGGCATAGGTCTGGCGGTCAATCTTTTTGGCCTGATCCGGCGTAATACCCGCCGTCACCTGTGACCCTGCATCCGGGTGTTGGCCTGCCAGCGGATGTCCGGCCGGGAACACATAGCCACCATCGGCATAGGATGCCCATTCACCAGCTATGGTTTCATAGCTGTCGTAACGGTGCTCTACTCCAAAGGACAGCGTAGAAGGCTTAAACAGCCCCAAGTCCAGTTGGCGCGATACATCCAGGTTGTTCACCCATTGCTGTGCCTTCCAGCCACCGGCATCAAAATTGTTGGGGGTTGCTGGTCCCAGCGACGCATTCTGGTTGTTTTCAGTACGCGATTCGGCGTCGTTCACCCCAAAAGTGGAACTTAAATCCCACTTCCACTCACCCAACTCTCCTTTTACACCAGCAGCCGTCTGCCAGTCAGTTTCCTGCAAAATCCACAAAGGCGCATAACCATCCGAGTAGCCATTTGGCCCTTCGGTAATGGTGTTGCGACCATTGGGCAGGCGGAAGTTCATCGGCAGGCGGCCATCGCGATAGCCAACGGTGGAAAAGGAGTAAAACCGGGTGTGATCGTTAATGTCCTGATCCAGGTTATAACCCGCGCTAATGGCCTTGATTTCCGGCACCCCATAGCCGCCATACACCACTTTCGGCGCAGTGGCCTCACGTGGGTCCGGCTGCCCATTTGGCTGCGGAAAATACAGGTTTGGATACGTATGCGGATTAGCCTGATTACTGTTGTTCTGGTAACGCGCTTCCAGTGACAGGTTTAACTGACCGCTGTTCCAGCTAAAACCGTTATTCAGCGATTGCTGGTAGGTATCACGCTGGCCGTCGAAGCCCTTACCCAGTGTAGTCGTGGCACTACCGCCAGCCTTGCTTTTCAGGATAATGTTAATCACCCCGGCAATGGCATCAGTACCATACTGGGCAGCTGCACCATCACGTAAAATTTCCACCCGTTCAATGCTGGAAGCCGGAATAAAATCCAGGTCTGTCGGTGCCGAACCACTGTTTAGCCCAGTAATCGCCAGTACCGAGCTGTTATGGCGGCGCTTGCCATTGACCAGAATCAGCACCTGCCCGGCACTTAAACCACGCAAAGTGGGTGAACGGATAATGGCTTCCTTGTCGCCACCGGACAAATCCGGCAGGTTAAAGGACGGGACAAACTGGGCAATGGCTTCCAGCAGCCCGGTTTTACCGGTGGACTGTAATTGTGCACCAGTGATCACATCTACGGGCGACAGGCTTTTGGTCACTGAACGCTGGGTATTACTGCGTGTTCCGGTTACCACCACGGTATCCAGTGCTTTTACGTCTTCTTCTGCACCAGCCTCTGCAGCCCAGGCAGGCTGCGATGCCAGTACAATGAATGCAGACAAGGCACTGAGCTTGAAGGCAGTATGGTTAAATAAAGGGCGCGGTCCAAAAATAGTAGGCGAAATTATAGCTTTCATGGTTTATTCACCCTTTTTAGTTGTCTGTATTTGCTGTGACCGCGCAGCAATCGCTTCAATTTCAATTAAGGCACCCGGCAACACCAGACTGGCAGCACCTACTGTGGTGCGGGTTGGTAGTTCAGGCTGTTCGGCTGTACCAAAAAACTGGGTATAGGCTTGTTGCAGGCCATTAAAATCCAGCTTGCCGCTGGCAGGGTCAGCCACCAGAAATACCCGTAACTGAATCACATCCTTAAAACCCAGGCCCTGTACTGCCAGTACATCAGCCAGTTTTTTAAACACGGCCTCAGCCTGCGCCCTGGTATTACCTTCCGCCTTTAGCTCATCCTGTGGCGCAGCGGCATTAGCAGGGCTTGGCAATAAACCGCTGAAATAAACCAGCTCGGTGCCTGCACCCACACTCACCGCCTGCAAGATATGCGCTTTGGAGTTTGGCAAAGCGGTGCGTTTAATATCCCCCGCGTTTGCCTGTGCATTTAGCAAAAGTAACCCCAATACCCCGGCCCCAAAACGTGACAAATGCTTTTTAAAAGCAGGCTTTTTTAAAAACGGCTTGTTAAAAATTGTCTTTACGTTGCTGTTAAACTGCGACACTGTCATTTCCTCTCATTAAGAGTTTGTTTTCATAAAAAATCAGGCAGCCGTGTTAAAAGCTGTGTTATTTTTTCAGTTGATGTACCCTTTGCTGTATTAGCCAGGGCATGCTGGATAATCTGTTGTACCTGGCGTTTGGCAGCCAGTGCGGCGGATTCCTGCCAGATGCCAATGCCTTTACGCGCAAGGCCATCACTGCTGATATAAAAGCGGCCCTGCGGCTGGTTGAGTAACTGGTAAGC
>JASLIR010000338.1 GCA_030152125.1 Alkanindiges sp. | reverse complement strand
TACATCAACGCCCATATGCCATTCAATAGCATGTTCTTCCAGCCCCTGCATCAGCACATGGCACAAACTGGCACGGTGCATGCCCAAACCGGAACATTGCGGGTGTACTTCGCGGTAGTGGCTATCCACCAGCAACTGCCCGTTGGCCAGTCGCCCCTCCAGCCCACTGACCGGGGCGCCCAGCGCCAGCGCTTGCGGCAACACACCCATATGTTCAAATACCGCCAGCCCGGAAGGTTGCAGCAGCAAGCCTGCCCCTACATTTTCCAGCTGCTCGGCTTTTTCAAACACACTGATGTGATGGCCCTGTTGCGCCAGGATTCGCGCTGTGGCCAGCCCTGCGGTTCCCGCCCCAATTATTGCAATATGTTGTACTTTCATCGTTATTTCAGGCTTTTCATAAGGGCCAGTGCACATACACAAGAAGTTGTAACCGACCCTGGTTGTTATGTTATGTTGTCAAAATTACACATAATTGATGCTAGCATGCACTAAATGGATGCTCCTAATCATATCAATCTTGTAAATTTTAAGCCCGTATCAATGCGCGGCTGGCTTTGTGCCTGGATCGACATTCACAGCCAAATTTTTATTCATATATTCACAGACAAGCTTTAGGTAAACCTTTCATGACCTATTTTTATCACTGCATGCCATCACCAGTCGGCCTGTTAACGCTGGTCAGCACGCGCAAACACACAGATAATCATCTGGTGGCTATCCTCTGGGAAAACGACAAGCCTTTACGGGTACGGCTGGGCGAGATGCAGCAGGCAAGCCAGGAACCTGTTTTAGTGGAAACCGAACGCCAGCTAAGTGAATATTTTGCAGGCCAGCGCCAGCAGTTTGACTTGCCGATTTATATGCAGGGTACTGCCTTCCAGCAACAGGTTTGGCAAGCACTGCAAACTATTCCATTTGGCGAAACCCGCAGCTATAGTGATATTGCGCAACAGATTGACAACCCGCAGGCGGTACGTGCCGTAGGTGCTGCCAATGGCAGAAATCCGCTATCGATTGTGGTGCCCTGTCACCGGGTAATTGGCCGGCAGGGGCAGCTAACCGGTTTTGCCGGTGGGCTGGATGCTAAAAAGTATCTGCTGGCACTGGAGCAGCCACAAAAGCAACAACTCACCTTCGCAGCCTTGTGATCGCAAAAAAATCATGCTATGCCTGCATACAAACAGCAGTATGGGTCACGATAGGCTATGAGCAGCCCGCTGATTGAGCAGAGCAACCCTGCCATACACAGCGCCACACGGTTTTTTAGCCCTTCACTGCGGCTACAGCCTTATATCCAGTGTTACTGGCTGAGCATGCATAATCAGGCCAGCCGCTATGCCATTTTGCCGGATGGCTGTGTGGACCTGGTGTTTGACTTACACGCAGGCAATACTGATGGTCTTTTATATGGTACAACCACTACCCTGCAGGATATCCCTATTCGCCTGAACACGCACTATCTTGGTATTCGCTTTCAGGCTGGACAAAGCCGTCATTTTTTAAATAACGCGGCATTAGTGCTCACCAACCATCATGAAATAGCCAGTGACCTGTTAAGGCAGGATATAAAGCCTGTCATTGAACAGCTTTCTATTGATTGCAATTACACCAACATTACAAAATTGCTTGATCAGCATTTCGAGCACTGCCTCATGCGGCAAGCCCCTGTACCACATACGCTTGACCAGGCCATCTGGCAGGTACAGCATACCGCAGGTAAGCAGCGTATTCAGGCCCTCTCTCAGCTGCAAGCCCTTAGTAGCCGCCAATTTGAACGGCTGTTTAAGCAGCATGTCGGGATTACGGCCAAGCAATATGCCACTATCTGCCGCTTCCAGCATGCCATCAACCTAACCATGCAGGGCAATAGTCTGGTTAATACTGCCATTGATGCCGGCTTTAGTGACCAGAGCCATTTTAACCATGATATTAAAAAGCTTACCGGACTATCCCCAAGGCAGTTCTTCCAGCAGCATGTCGTTTTTTTACAAGACCAGCAGGCTACAAAGGCATAAATTAGCCTCATCACTACAAACTGTCTGATGGGAGAAATATCATGCAACTCTGGTCCGGAATCGTCACTGACAACGTGCAGCAAAGCAAAGAATTTTATGTCCGCCTGTTCAATGCGCAAGTACTGTATGAAGGAGAGAATGGCTGGTTTGTATTATTGCAGGTTGGTAATAATGAACTGGGCTTTATGCTGCCTGACCAGCCCACGCAGGCAGCTATTTTCCGCCAGCCTTTTCAGGGGCAAGGCCTATGGCTAACCATTGAGGTGGACGATGTACAAGCTTACTACGATAGTTTTCTTGCCCGGCAACAACCCATCCTGCAAGCATTAAAGGATGAGCCCTGGGGTGACCGCCATTTTGTACTTGCTGACCCTAACGGTATTGGCGTGGATGTGGTACAGCGCATCCAGCCAGACTGTGTACAATCTTAAATAACTACAGTTCCGGTGGTGGCACAGGTACTAACAAACGGCGTTCACGCCAGCGCAGCACCAGCACGGCAATCGAACCCAGGCCGACCACCACCAGCATCACCACGCTCATGGATAAAGGCAATGCAAAGGGCAGCATGTTGACCGCGAGCCCCGCTATTAAACCCAGCGCAAACTGGATGCCCCCCAGCAAGGCACTGGCCATACCGGCACGGTGGCCTTGTGATGACAATGCAATTGCCATCGCATTTGGTGAAGTAAAACCTATGGCAGACACCACAAAAAACAGCCCCAGCATGGTGGTAAATATGGTGTTATGCCCTGTCAGCCCCAGCAACAGCAGTAAAACCACACCAAACACCTGCATACAGGCACCGATATGCAGCAGGGTTAATAAGCCCAGTTTTTTAACCAGCCGGCCATTGACCTGCGATAGAAATATCAGGCCCGCAGCATTGATGCCAAATAACCAGGCAAAGCCATGCGCCGACATGCCGAAGTGCTGTACAAACAGCTCGGTGGCACTGCTGATATAACTGAACATGGCTGCTATCAGCAAACCGCCAGCCAGTGCAGGAGTGCGGAAACGGTGATCCTTTAGCAAATCCCAATAGGTAGCAAACACTTGCGACAGGTTAAGCTGACGGCGTGCTGCGGGCACCAATGTTTCCTCAAAATAGTAATGAATGAGCAATATGGATATAACACCAACCACCGCCAGGCTATAAAAAATGCCGCGCCAGCCCACCAGCGCCAGTACAAAACTGCCAAACAGTGGTGCAAGAATTGGTGCCACCCCTACCACCAGCATTAGCAGGGAAAACGCCTCGGAAGACTCTGTGGGATTCAGCCGGTCACGGATGGCAGCACGTGCAATCACCACCCCCACACAGCCACCCAGTGCCTGAACAATACGGGCAATAATCAGCATATCTATACTTTGCGCGACGGCGCAGAGCAAACTGGCCAGGCTAAACAGTGCCAGCCCCACATATAAAGGCGTTTTACGGCCAATACGGTCACTAATTGGGCCATAAACCAGTTGCCCCACGACCAGTCCCAGAAAATACGCCGGGATACTGCTGGCCACCCATGCTGTCGGCACCGATAAATCCTGTGCAATGACGGTTAAAGCGGGTAAATACATATCAATGGATAAAGGCCCCAGCGCGGTGAGCAGGGCTAAAACAACAATCCAGATAAAAGGGTAACTGCGGGTATTGGCACTCATCAAGACAGGCTGGCGTTAATTCAGTTAGAGTTCTAACATTTTAAC
>JASLIR010000313.1 GCA_030152125.1 Alkanindiges sp. | reverse complement strand
GTTAAACCGCATTGAAAAAGGCAAAAACTACGGCTATCCGGTTGTGTCCAATGGTGATCATTACAGCGGCATCCCTATCCCGGATCACCATACCCGCCCGGAATTTGCCGCACCGCTGATTAGCTGGACGCCGGTTATTTCGCCCTCCAGCCTGATGTTTTATAACAGTGATTATTTTCCCAATTGGAAAGGCAGTGCCTTTGCTGGCGGACTGTCATCCGAAGCGTTAATCCGTATCAGCTTTAAGGGCAATACAGCACAGGAGGCCGAACGCTTTGCAATGGGTGAACGCATCCGTGCGGTAGCACAAGGCCCGGATGGCACTTTATGGCTGCTACAGGATGGTAAAAATGCCCAGTTACTGCAACTGACCAAGCCCTAGTATTTACACAATACCCGCCAGTAACGTGTTAAACAAGCAAGTTAAACCAGCGCCACAATGGTCTTCTTTTTCCATACCAGCTTGTAATAGGCTGCCTGAAAAACACACATCAGGCTAAACGACAGCGCATAGGCAATCCAGATACCTTCCAGCCCGTACAGGCGACTAAACAGGATGGCGCTGGGCAACTCGATCAGCAAAATGGTGCCCATACTAATCGCCATTGGCACCAGTACCGTACCACTGGCACGCATGATGCCGGCAAAAATAGCCCCAGCGCCAAACAGCAATACGCTCCACAGCACGATATGCAGCAAATGCTGGCCGAGGTCGACCACCGCTGGATCAGTGATAAACAGCGCCATTAGCCGCTCGGAAAATAAATAAGCAATGGCAACCAGGCTGCCGGTAAATAACAGGTTCATTTGCAAGGCGGTACGGGTAACCCGGTTTAAGGTGGCCTGTTTGCCTGCCCCTATGCCCTGTGCGGCAAAAATAGAAGCTGCAATGGCAATCGACATGGCCGGAAACTGCACATAGTTCATCACCTGATTAATGGCACCATAGGCCGCCGTAGCATGTGCGCCATAATGGTTAACCAGCCCGATTATCACAATGCCGGAGGCGGAGCTGGTCACCAGTTGCACGGCTGTGGGCAAGCCCAGACGTAAAATTTGCTTGCTGGTCGCCGCATCAATACGCATATGCCTGAGCAACTGGGCATCCACCGCCAGCGGATGCTGGCGCCAGCGCATATAAATCACCAGGTACACCAGCACGATAAAAAAGCCCAGAATGGTCGCCACCGCAGGCGCATCAATACCCAGCTGGGGCAAGCCAAACCAGCCGCGAATCAGGCTGGGTGTGGTAATCAATCCCACGCCAATGGCCAGCAACATGGCCGTCATGGGGGTAAAGGAATCACGCACCCCACGCATCAGCGAAGTATAGGCAATGAACAAGAATAGCAACGGACTACCCAGCAGCATCAGGCGTACATAGCTAATGGATAAGGGTAGAATTTCATCTGCCACCCCTACCAGCCTGAGTACTTGTGGGGTAAATGTTGCCCCCAAGGCAGCAATCACCACGCCCAGTATCATCACCATGGATAAGGTGTTACCGGTAATCTGCTTAACCAGATCAATTTTATTGGCACCCCAGGCCTGCCCAATCAGCACACTGGCGCCAGCGCCCAGGCCAATCACAAAAGACAGCAAGAAGAACAGTATAGGGAAAAACACCGCAACCGCTGCCACCGCCTGCACCCCCAGCATTTGCCCCACATACACCGCATTAATGGTGCCGGACAGCGATTGCAGGATATTGGTAAACAGCAAAGGCAATAAAAACAGGAAAAAGCTTTTCCACAGGGAGGGGGCTGCCGCAGTATTCATAAAACTGGCTACTTTATTTTCAGGTGTCTTAGATCGGTTTTAAAACAGAACATTCCCTTAATGTTGTTGGATTCGTCCTTCATACACAACAACCCGGCACACAGGCCGGATTGCTATTGCTGCATGCTTACAGGGTCTTCTTAAAAATCTTTGAGTTGCGCTGGTAGTTATACAACGCCTGACGAGCATTGGGTAAGGACTCTACCGGTACCTGCTCAAAACCCTGCTCAATAAACCACAGCTCGGTGCGGGTGGTCAGCACAAACAGGTCCTTAATGCCCTTGCTACGGGCCTTGATTTCCAGGTAATCCAGCAACTCGGCACCACGGTTACCATTGCGATAGCTTGGATGCACCGCCACGCAGGCAATTTCCGCCGAGGATACTTCACCCGGCGTGGTAGGTATGGCATACATGGCGGCACAGCCCACAATCATGCCATCGCGTTCAATCACTGCAAACTTGTCAATTTCAGTTTCCAGCCGTTCACGCGAACGGTAAACCAGAATACCTTCTTCTTCCAGAGGACGCAGCAGTTCAATCAGGCCCACCACATCATCAATATCAGCAATGCGGATTTCCTCATAGGAGTCATTGCTCACCAGCGTACCGGAACCATCACGGGTAAACAGTTCCTGCAGCAGCGCCCCATCCCGTGCATAGGAAATAATATGCACACGGCGTACCCCGCCACGGCAGGCCTCGGTAGCACCGGCCATATGCAGCAACAGTTCGGAGTCCAATGGCTTATTGCGCAGGTACTGGTCTACTTCGTTAGGAATCAGCTGGCGTAACAGGCGGTCATCTTCATCACTAATGCCTTCTTTTTCACCCAGAAAAATCAGCTTGTCGGCCTGCAGGGCCACTGCTGTTTTCACTGCCACTTGCTCCGCCAGCAGGTTAAATACTTCACCGGTAGTGGAATAGCCGGTTGGCCCCAGTACAATAATATTGTCGTTCTGCAAGTTCTTTTGCAGCGCTTCCACATCCACACTGCGTACTTCGCCGGTCAGCTGAAAGTCCACGCCATCCCGCACGCCATAAGGTCGTGCGGTCACAAAGTTGCCGGATACCGCATCAATGCGCGAGCCATACATCGGGGAGTTAGCCAGCCCCATGGACAGCAGTGCTTCAATTTCCAGACGGATCGAACCTACTGCATCCAGCACGCAGCGCAAGGCCTCACGCGTGGTAATACGCAAGTCGTTATAAAACGGCGTTTCAATATTATTTTCTATCAGGTTTTCATCAATCTGCGGGCGCGCACCATGCACCAGCACCAGCTTGATACCCAATGAATTAAGCAAGGCAATGTCATGAATAATATTGCGGAAATTTTCATGATTCACCGCCTCACCACCAAACATCAGCACAAAGGTTTTGTGGCGATGCGCATTGATATACGGGGCAGAATTACGGAACCAGTGGACATACTGCTCTGTCATGGTATCAGGGGATAAAAATTCGTCGATTGTCATAGCAGTTATTTACTTACCTTATTTTGTCCGGCTGTCCGGCATCGTGTATCACCCGATTTGCCAGCCTGTTAGCGGCTGCTGCAAATCAGTCCATCAATGAAATACATCATAACAATTTTTAGGCTAAATGCGATGCCTGTACAGCAGCCTATTGCAATGCGCATCAATAAAAATCAGGGGGCGACACATGCCCCTAAATTCGGGCATGTCCCTGTACGCAGTAATAATGGATCAGCTGATTAAGCAGCAAAATCATGGGCGACAGGTTTTGCATGTCCAGATACTCATTCGGCTGGTGCGCCTGCTCAATATTACCCGGCCCCAGAATCACCGTGTCCATGCCCATCGCACGGAAATACGGCGCTTCAGTACCAAACGCCACCGCCCCGGCCTGCTCACCGGTTAAAGCATGCAGTTTTTGCACAAAGGGTGAATCAGCCGGGGTTTCTGCTGCAGAGGCACCACGGGTGGCTGGCTCATACAGCATCTGCACACCAAATTTCTGCTCAATACCACCCAGCAAACCACGAATCTCCGTACGGATTTTTTCAATATCCATGCCCGGCAAGGTGCGCACATCAAACTGTAATTCACAGATGCCACAAATACGGTTGGGGTTATCTCCCCCATGGATGCAGCCTAAATTAAGGGTGGGATACGGCACCGGAAAAAATGGCGACTGAATTTTTTTCAGCCCCTCGCGGAACTGCTGCAAGCGGCCAATCACTTCATACATCGCATCAATGGCATTACGGCCCAGTGAAGGGTCACTGGAATGCCCGGCCTGTCCGGTAATCAGTACCCGCTCCAGCATCACACCCTTGTGCATGCGTGCCGGCTTTAGCGAGGTAGGTTCACCAATCAGGGCAAAACGCCCCTTACCCTTGCCAGCATCCAGCAACTCCTTGGCTCCCTGCATGGAAGTTTCTTCATCGCAGGTGGCAATCACAATCAGCGGGGCTTTAAACGGGGTACGGGCAAAACTGCTAGCCGCTTCCAGAATCAGGGCAAAAAAACCTTTCATATCAGCCATGCCCAGGCCATACAGCTTGCCGTCGCGTTCGGTCATCTTAAACGGGTCGCTTTGCCACAAATGACCATCAAAAGGGACTGTATCGGAATGTCCGGCCAGCACCAGCCCACCTTCGGCATCCGGGTCCGTGCCCTTGCGTACCGCAATCAGGTTGGCTTTACCCGGGCCTACCGGCATGATTTCACATTCAAAGCCGGCGCTATGAAACCAGTTGGCCAGCGTTTCAATCACAGGCAGGTTGGCCATATCCTGTTCGGCTATGGTGCAGGACACGCTGGGAATAGCGGTCAGCTCCGCAAGCTGCTGACGTAAGCGAGGTTTAAGCATGACTGAACAAAACCCTGATAAAAAGCATCGACCATGACATGGTTATACCAGTTTA
>JASLIR010000293.1 GCA_030152125.1 Alkanindiges sp. | reverse complement strand
CGCAGAAGCTGCTGATAGCACCGCAAAAACCGGGCAAGCTGCCAGCGATCTTAAAGAACAAGACGTGCAGCAACTGGCTAATGTAGTTGTAACCGCCCAATACCGTGCGCAAAAAATTCAGGATATTCCGGTTGCCATTAGTGCCATTAAAGGTAAGGATTTAAGTGCCAAGGGTCAGACCTTTATTGATGACCTGCTAACCTTTACCCCCAATGCGGCAGCACAAAAGACCGATGGCGATACCCGCCCACGCTGGTACATTCGTGGTTTGGGAACTGGTGACGTAGCTGCTTCAAC
The DNA here is from genome assembly GCA_030152125.1 of Alkanindiges sp. Taxonomy (GTDB): domain Bacteria; phylum Pseudomonadota; class Gammaproteobacteria; order Pseudomonadales; family Moraxellaceae; genus JASLIR01. The sequence goes on along the minus strand of JASLIR010000293.1, from coordinate 2,970 downwards.
TGTTTATCCGGTCGGTATCTATAGTGATGGCGTGTATATTAACCCGCCGGTAGCTAGTGGTGGTGATTTATACGACCTGGAGCGTATTGAAGTATTACGTGGCCCACAGGGTACCCTGTATGGTAAAAACACCACTGCTGGTGCGGTAAATTACATTAGTAAAAAGCCAACCTTTGGGCCAACCAATGGCTATGCGACCATTGGCCTGGGTGATTATAACCAGCGTATTTTTGAAGGTGCGGTGGGTGGGCAGCTGAATGACTGGCTGGCAGCACGGGCTGCGTTTTTCTCGGAAGAGCGTGACGGGTATGCTAAAAACCTGAATTCCGGTGATACCTATGAAGATTTAAATAAAAAATCGGTACGCATTCAGTTTTTAGCCAAATTTAATGAAGATTGGAATGGCTTGTGGAACATCCATAGCCGTCATTATACCGATGGTGGCAGCAATGGTTCACTGGCTGTAGGCAAGTACTGGGGGCTATATACCCGTCCGGAAGGCCGAAACACCAGTCTGGATTTAGCGGAAAATAGCGATATTACCCAGGAAGGGACATCCTTTACCCTGAATGGCCGTATAGGTAACAACACCCTGACCTCGATCAGTGCCTATGAGCAGACCAAGAGTAACTCGCTGACAGATGGCGATTATACGCCATATGATGCTGCACGTAGTTGGAGTGATAACCAGTGGCGACAGTTTAGCCAGGAAATCCGTCTGGCATCGGATCAGAGCCAACGTCTACGCTGGATTGCCGGCGTACATTATTTTAATGAAAACCTGGAATCCACCGGGGTGACGGCGCGTCCGAATAAAACCTTGCCAAATGGAACGCCTAACCAGTCGGCAGGTACACCTGCATTCAAGCAAACCCAGTACGAGCAGGACAACCAGAGTTTTGCCGTATTTGGTAATACCACCTATGACCTGACTGATAAATTCAGTATTACCGGCGGATTGCGCTGGACATGGGAAGAAAAAGACCTCGATTTAAGCCTGCTGCAAATTAAAACCGCCGACCTTGCCAATCAGACATGGTGGTTATCATCGTCCTATAACAATGTGGTGCTGAATCCGGTTAACAATGTGGATGCCAATGGTAATGTAACTGGCCTGACCTATGCCAATGGGGATAAAAACCGTAAGGAAGCCTGGAAAGAGTTTAGCTACGATTTAACGCCAGAATATAAAGTCAATGACCATTTAAAAACCTATTTGAGACTGGCCAGAGGCTTTAAGTCCGGTGGTTTTAATACTGGCTTAAGTAACTCCCTGTTGCAGTTAACCACAGTACAGCCAGAGTTTTTAAATAGCTATGAATGGGGTGTGAAGTCTGACTGGTTGCAGGGCCGTTTGATTGCCAATGCCAACATCTTCTATTACGACTACAAGAACATTCAGGTAAACCTGTTAACCAATGTGGGCGGAGCTGCTGGTGGTGTGGTAACCGCACTGACCAATGGTGCCAAGGCAGAAGTGAAGGGTGCCGAGCTGGAACTGGATGCACTGCCACTGGATGACTGGCGTATCCGTTTGTCTGCAGCTTATCTGGATAGCCAGTACAAGGACTTTGTAAACCGCGATCCGAAAACCGGGGTGGTGACAGGGGACTATAGCGGCAATAGCCTGGTTCGTTCGCCTAAAGTAACGGTTGGTTTAGGTACGGATTACACTTTTCATCTGCCCAACGGTGCACGCATCGTAGCGGGTGCAGATGCCAGCTATCGTGACCGCGAATACTTCCTGGCTGATAGACAAAATGAGAGCTTGGAGCCGATCCTGAGCCAGCGTGCTTATACCATCTGGAATACCAGTGTCAGCTTTATCAGTGCCAACAACAAGTACCAAGTGAACGGCTTTGTTAAAAACGTGGCTGATAAAGATTACCAGACCCATGGCCGTCCAAACGGTGGGCCGGGTTCAGGCCAGTACGTGAAAACCTATGGTAATCCACGCACTTTCGGTGTGTCTTTAACCTCACGTTTCTAATGCTTTAAACCCGTTTTTCAATATGAACTGATCTGGCAGCCTGTTCTGGCTGCTGGATTGGCAGGAGCATAAATATGCCGATTGAATTCTTTTCACGCTTGCCCTTGCATGGTGAAACTGAGTATTTGCACGGTGATGCGCGTAACCGTGGTGACTGGTCACCGGCACCGGATGAAGAAAAAACCGGGGCTGTCTCCAGTTTTCAGGTAGGTGATGACTTCACTTACATTGATTACTTGTCGCAGGTTGCCCGTGCTGCCGAGATCAACAAGTTTGGCGGTGTACTAATGGTGAATGCGCCAAGCGGCGAAGAGCCGTGGACAGTGTGTTCCCTGCTGGCACGCGAAACCAAAAAGCTAAATTTTGTCACTGCATTCCAGCCGTATCATTTTAGTCCGTATGCAGCAGTACAAAGCTCCGCTACGTATCAGCGTGCTACTGGCAACCGCCTGGTATGGAATATCATCAATGGCGGCTCGGAAGTGATTCAGCGCCAGGTGGGCGATATTGTGCCGCATGATGACCGCTATGTGCGTGCTACCGAGTTTATGGATGTGGTGCGTGGTTATTGGAATAATCCGTCTTTCCATTATGAAGGCAAGTATTACCGTGCAGAAGGTGGTGGCTTAAAAGGTCCGCAAACCAAGGCGCAGTTACCTATTATCTGTACCGCAGGTTCTTCCGAGGCAGCACGTGAGTTTGGTGCCAAGCATGCCGATTATTACTTAATGCGGGCGGAAAAACCGCAGGAAATTGCCGCCCTGATTGCCGATGTGCGTGCACGCGCTAAAAAATATGGCCGTGAAAATATCCGTTTTGGCTTGTCTATTGATACCATTGCGCGCCGTACCGAAGAAGAAGCTTATGCGGAAGCACAGCGCTTTTTTGATGAGGCGGTTGCCAAAGGGCGTATTAATGCCAATGCAGCGCATGCTGGTTTGCGTTCGGCACGCACCTTAAGCTTTGAACATGAGTTTAAG
>JASLIR010000076.1 GCA_030152125.1 Alkanindiges sp. | reverse complement strand
AAACCATTGGCCTTTATGATGCCAAGGCAGAAAATATCATCAAAACCTGCCATATGCTGCTTAGCCTGCATGCCGGTGCAGTGCCGGATAACCGCAAGGACCTGGAAGCGCTGGCTGGTGTCGGCCGTAAAACAGCTAATGTGGTGCTGAATACTGCATTTGGTCAGCCTACCATGGCAGTGGATACACATATCTTTAGAGTGGGCAACCGGACCGGACTGGCACCCGGCAAAAATGTGGATGCTGTCGAGCAGAAACTGCTCAAGGTCATTCCCAAAGAATATTTAATGGATGCACATCACTGGTTAATCCTGCATGGCCGCTATACCTGCAAGGCACGCACGCCTTCCTGCGCTGACTGTGTGGTGAGTGACTTATGTGAATGGAAAGAAAAATTTGACTTTGGTGCGATAAAATAAGGCATCCACATAAAAAAACGAGGCTGATTAGCCTCGTTTTTTGCATCTGTTTAAAGCAGGATTATTCACCCAGAATGCCAAACAGTTTTGCTTTCACGTTGTCGATGCTATCCAGACCATTCAGCTTGTCATAAGTGGGTGCATTCTCGCCCACCTTGGCACGGCCCTGATAAAAGCCAACCAGTTGCTCAGTTTCACTGTGATAGGAACCCAGGCGCTTACGGATGGTTTCTTCCAGGTCATCAGGACGCTGAACCAGCGGCTCACCGCTCACATCATCAATACCGTCCACTTTAGGCGGATTGTATACCAGATGGTAAATACGGCCAGAAGCCGGATGCTGGCGACGGCCAGACAGGCGCTTCACAATCTCTTCATCCGGTACGGCAATTTCAATCACATGATCAATCGCCACGCCTGCAGCTTCCAGCGCTTCTGCCTGGGGAATAGTGCGCGGGAAACCATCAAAAATACAGCCTTGTGCTGCATCAGGCTGGGTCAGGCGATCTTTTACCAGACCAATAATCAGGTCATCAGATACCAGACCACCCGCATCCATCACGCTTTTTGCCTTCAGGCCTAACTCGGAACCTTCACGAATAGCCGCACGCAACATGTCACCGGTAGAAATCTGTGGAATGTTATAGCGCTGACAAATCAGCTGAGCCTGAGTACCTTTACCTGCTCCTGGTGGCCCCAGCAAAATAATGCGCATAAAAACATCTTCCTCAATTTAATCAAAAAATCAAACTTTAAATATTGACGCTACAATACCGTTACAGCGGCAAGGACTCAAGTGTTTTCAAACACTATCCATCACTCCACCGTATTACATACAACTGACTGGCTGGTAGTGATCTTTGACATTCACCCGCCTGTGGGTAGCCTGCCTACACTAGCAAGCTGGATATAAAACACCATAAGACCTAGGTCGCACGGATATAAAAGCCGGCTTTTTCAAGGCCAGCCGGCTTGATATTTAGCGCAGGAACACCAGGAATAAGTGAATAAGACCTGCAAAGAAACCAGTCACACCACCTAACACAATCAAAATCCACTCATCTTCCTGAAAAGCTGGACGCAATAAATTCTGGAACTCTTTAGGTGATAATGCACGGATACGATCCCTGAACATAGAAAAGATCTTATCAGCACGACTTTTGTTTAATACTGGATTTGAGATCGGCCCCATGGTGATTTCAATCGAGCGATCAATCAGGTCAGATTTTAGACGCGCATATTCTTTCATGCCAATGCTCATCTGTAAACTGGTACGTACCAGTGGCGACTCCATAATGGTATTAATATGCCGCTTTAAAATACGGCGGGTTTTCTCTTTACGTGTGCCATACATCATCTCGGACATAATACTTTTTACAGTAATCAAATCCTCAGTAACCACTGCGGAAAACACCTCAGACACTTCATTCTGACGCTGCATGAAAGCGCCTTGCAAGTTATAGGTCGTCATACGTGGCACAACCGGCACAATATATGGAAAGCCTTTGTTCTTGGTACGCTTAAACAGTTGAATAAAACGTACAGGATGTGGCTCAACCGGGTTAAATACCATCCAGATCGCAATCCAGTTGGTGAGAAAGCCCCAAATCGCAGCAAAAACAGGTACGCTTCTATGATCAGGGATCAGGATATAAACCCCCATCTGGAAGATACCCATAAACATCCCGATAAGTGCGCTGACATGCCAGATAAAGTTGATTTCTTTTTGACCAACTTTCAGGAACATGCGCACCATTAAACGGCGGTCACCTTCCATCTGGCGTACCACCATTTCTTTCATTTCAACCAGACTTTCAACATTGATAGTCAAATCATTGACTAACTCACGTAATACAGTTGGAATTTGCTTTTGTGCCTGGGCATAAATGCGGCGCTTGATCGAGAACGGTAAATTTTCCCAGAGTACCGCATTACGTTCCAGCATGATTTCGTCAATCAAATGCTCCAGCTCGTAACCAACCTCTTCGCCAATCAAGCCAGCCATCTCATCTGGATTCATTGCCTCAAGGAACTCTCGCAGGGAACCCAGTTTTGACAAGGTATTATCAGTAATGATGCCCGAAATACGGCCAGCTTTACGCGGCACAATGCCCTGCCAGCCAATAGGGAGCGGCCCCAAATGGAATCCCCAGAACTTAATGGGGTAAAATACCATTTTTAACGCCATCCAAACGTGCGCCCACGTGACAAAGGCAGTTACTGGCACAATACTTAAAATCGCCA
>JASLIR010000291.1 GCA_030152125.1 Alkanindiges sp. | reverse complement strand
CTTGTGCGGTTTGTACGCCTACATCAAACACCTGATAATCCACTGCCATGTAGCCTACCTGATACCAGTTGACCAGACGCTGGGCAAAGTCCTGCATGTCAAACTGCTGGCAATGCAGCAGGGAAGCCAGCAAAGCCAGTGCCTGCGCGCCATCATCCGACCAGGTGCCCACTGGTACGCCTGCATGCGCCCGGGCAAAACCGGCTGGTGGCGTCATATCCAGTTGGGCATATGGCGGTAAATACTGGGACAAATAAAACTCATAAGGCACGCCCACAGCATCACCCACCAGCAGGCCCCATAAACCGCCTGCAATACGGTCTGTGCTGTCTACCACCATCTGGCTCATCATACAGGTGTATCCGCACTGGCAAGCCGTACATCAGCAATCAGGCTACCGTATTGCAGGCAGTCGCGCTCGTGCAGCTCATGCCGCGGCTCCTGTTGCCCTGCCAGCGCCCATTCCTGCATGGTAGGCAAGTCAAGCAGACGCTGCACATAGGCTTTGCCTGCTGCACTCAACTGCAAGCCATAGCCAGCTACACGAAAAGCCACCGGGGCAAAAAAGGCATCCACCGCACTAAACTGGCTACCCGCCAAATATGGCCCACCAAAGCGGCTTAAGCCTTCTGTCCATAACTCGTCAATCCGCTCTATATCACGCTGTAATGCAGCAGGAACTTCATGTAACTGCACCTGAATACTGCAATTCATGGAACACATATTGCGTAGGGTGCTAAAACTGGAATGCATTTCCGCTGCAGCACAACGCGCCCATGCACGTGCTGCCTTGTCAGCAGGCCATACCGCCGGATATTGCTCAGCTGCATATTCAATAATAGCCAGTGAATCCCATATGGTTAAACCATCCGCCAGCAAACAGGGTACTTTGCCGGTAGGGGAGAACTGGCGAAACACAGCACGGTTATCATCTTCAAACAGGTACAGTTTTTCTTCAAAAGGAATATTCAGTGCCTTTAATAAAATCCAGGGGCGTAAGGACCAGGATGAGTAATTTTTACTGGCGATATATAACTGGTACATGGCTTGTTCCTTTCTCTGTTAAACATTTTTAATCGGCCGCCTGAAAACGGCCTGTCTTTTATCTACTTAATACTCTCCTGCGCCAGCGCAACAATGGCATCAGTATTATTAGCCAAGGTTCGCACGACATCCCGGCTGCCTGAACAGCAGGCAGCGGGATGACAGTATATTTTTATTGTTTGTGGCGAATACGCTGTTGTCAGAACTGTGTTTCAGCCTGCTTATTGCTTGCAGCATCCTGTACCTGCAAACGGGTTTCCTTATAAATACGGAAAATAACCCCAATCATAAAAAGCGACATAATCAGGGCCGTACCACCATAACTGATAAATGGTAAGGTTAAGCCCTTGGTTGGCATCAAGCCCATGTTCATGCCGCCATTTACGCAAATCTGGATCACAAAGATCACCGAAATACCATAAGCCAGATAACCGGCACGCAACTGGTTATTTTTCAGGGCATTAAATCCAATGCGCATACAGGCTGCCACCATCAGAAAGGACAGGCTGAACAGGATAAAAATCCCTACAAAACCCAGCTCCTCCCCCACAATGGCCAGCATAAAGTCAGTATGAGCTTCCGGCAGGTAAGACAACTTTTGTACGCTATGCCCAAGGCCAGTACCAGTCCACTCACCACGGCCAAAGGCAATCAGGCTTTGCTTAAGCTGGTAACCATCGCCCTGCTCGTCCGCCCAGGGATTGGTGAACGACAGGAAACGGCGTAACCGGTAAGGTTCGGCAATAATTGCCAGCACCAGCGCACCAAAAGCCGTCGCCAGAATGGAACCAAACTGCTTGATCGGCGCACCCGCCAGAAAGAACACGGCCATCATACTGGCCACCACTACGACCGAGGCACCAAGGTCTGGTTCAAACAATAACAACACCAGTACCGAGCCCAGTGGAATCATCAGACGCAACAAGCCTTTCAGGCTAAAGCGGATTTCATCGGAACGGCGCACTACATAATCTGCAGTAAACAGCACCATCACAAACTTGGCAAACTCGGAAGGCTGGAAAGTAAAGCCCGGCAGGGCAATCCAGCGCTTGGAACCATTCACTTCCGGTAGCAGTAACACCACAAACAATAGCCCCAGCACCATCAGCCACAACACAATGGTATTTTTAAACCACAGGCGTAAGGGGATGGAAAACGAGACACAGGCAGCAGTCAAGCCCAGCACTAAGTAAATCAGGTGGCGCTTGATAAAATACAGCGGGTTATCGTAAATATGCTCGCCATAGGGCATGGATGCCGAAGCAATCATCACCGTGCCCAGGCACAACAGGCTAATCACGCTAAACAGCAATAAGGCCCGGGCGTTAATACCGGTATTATCCAGTGTAAATGCCACTGGCTGTTTTTTTTGCCACCACTGGCGCAAGGCAACAATCATGGTTTATTCCTGTAAATTCAATCTGGTGTCAGGGTTATGCCGTTGCCTGTAACTGTTTTACTGCTTTTACAAACTGCTCGCCACGGTCCTGATAGTTTAAGAACAT
>JASLIR010000266.1 GCA_030152125.1 Alkanindiges sp. | reverse complement strand
TATTAAAACCAGGAATGGCTTGGGTTAAAGGCGCTAGACCTGAAAAAGCATAGATTTATGTCGTTTTGTTTAAATTTTTTTGAATTGATACGGTTTTAGCATAGAGTGGACGGCAGGTTTTGGTTAAAATTTGCAACATTGTCGCCGATTTGTTCACGAGCTTTTGTGTATGACCCTCAATAATTCCCATAAAGTGCCGCATGTATTAGTCATTCTGGATGGTGTTGGCCACCGTGAAGACCCCAAGGATAATGCGTATTACGCCGCTAAAACCCCAAACCTGGATGCCATTAAGGCCAAACACCCACATGCGCTGGTGTCCGGTTCGGGTGAAGATGTGGGCTTGCCGGATGGGCAAATGGGTAACAGTGAAGTAGGGCATATGAACCTGGGTGCGGGCCGTGTGCTGTATCAGGATTTTACCCGCATTGCCAAAGCCATCCGTGAGGGTGATTTTTTTGAGCATGAGGTACTGGTTGAAGCGGTAGAACTGGCTAAAGCCAATCAGGGTGCTGTGCATATATTTGGCTTGCTGTCTGAAGGTGGTGTGCATTCACACGAAGAACAGATACTGGCCATGTGCCAGCTGGCGCTAAACCGTGATGCAACGGTGTATTTGCATGCTTTCCTGGATGGCCGCGATACCCCGCCGAAAAGTGCAGAACCTTCCTTAAAACGTGCCGAAGCCTTATTTGCCAATACCACAAGTGGCAAGGGTAAAGTGGCGTCGATTATTGGCCGTTATTTTGCCATGGACCGTGATGAGCGCTGGGACCGAGTGGAAAAATCTTATCGCCTGATGACTGAAGGTGTTGCAGAGCGTACAGCCGCAACGGCAGTAGATGGGCTGGCACAGGCTTATGCGGCGGATGAAAGTGATGAGTTTGTAAAAGCCACTATTATTGGCGAGCCTGTGACCGTAAATGACGGTGACAGTGTGGTGTTTATGAACTTCCGTGCTGACCGTGCGCGTGAAATCACCCGTGCTTTTGTAGAGGATGATTTTAGTGGCTTTAACCGGGTAAAACGTCCAAAGCTGGCTAGCTATGTGATGCTGACCCGCTATGCCAAAAGCATTCCTGCCAAAGTGGCCTATATGCCGGAAGACCTGAAAAACTCCCTGGGCCAGTATTTGTCTGACCTGGGTAAAACCCAGTTGCGTATTGCCGAAACAGAAAAATATGCACACGTGACGTTTTTCTTTAGTGGCGGCCGTGAAGAGCCGTACGATGGCGAAAAACGCATTCTGATTAAATCACCTGATGTAGCTACTTATGACCTGAAGCCGGAAATGAGTGCCTATGAGGTAACGGATGAACTGGTGGCGGCCATTAACTCCGGTGAGTTCGATTTGCTGGTGGTGAATTATGCCAATGGCGACATGGTGGGGCATACCGGCGTGTTTGAAGCAGCCGTTAAGGCAGTGGAAGCGCTGGATACCTGTGTAGGCCGGGTGTATGACGCGGTGCTGGCACAGGGTGGCCATATGCTGATCACCGCTGACCATGGTAACGTGGAGCAGATGCAGGATTATGAGAGTGGTCAGGTGCATACCCAGCATACCACCGAGCATGTACCATTTATTTATGTGGGTGCCGATAAAAATGCCCGCATTGAAAATGGGGTGCTGGCTGATGTTGCCCCTACCTTGTTACATTTGATGCAGCTTCCGGTGCCTGCCGAAATGAGCGGGCGTAACCTGGTGCATCTGAGTTCAACGGCTGTACAGGCTGCCGTATGAAGTTAGCGCTGCTGGCAGGGATGGTGATGTTGCAGGCGGCCTTTGTACAGGCTGCCTCAGCGGAGGCTGTGCCTCCTTTTAGCCCACCCTATCAGCAGGAACAAAAGCAGCAGGCACAAACGGGTACTGCTACTGATAGTGCTGCAGATAAAACAGGCAAAGTGGCGAAAGATAAAACTGCCGCCAAACCTGCTGAGGACAATGTGCAACTGCGCCAGTCGGCCAGTAATAGTCCTTATGATGATGTGCCGGTGGATGCCATCCGGCGTTTTGTCAGTGTGTATGAAAATGTGAAACAGAACTACGTGGAACCCGTGGATGACAGTGAAATGTTTGACCACGCCATGCACGGCCTGCTGTCCGAGTTAGACCCTTATTCGGAGTATCTGGACGCCCGCAGCTATGAGGCCTTGCTGGACTTTGCCGATGGCGATGTGGCGCAAACCGGGCTGGAGGTGCGTACTTCGGATTTTCCTGCCGATGCTGCCTGGCAAATTGCGCGGGTGCCGGAAGGTTCGCCTGCGGCACGTGCCGGTTTGAAAGAAGGTATGCTGCTGCATAAAGTGGATGGTAAGAGTACCCGAAACCTGAGCCAGCACGATATTGAACAGTTATTGCGCGGGGCGGTAGGTACGACGGTGCAACTGAGTGTGTCCGAACAGGGTAAGCACAGTGTACTGGTACGGGTGTTACGTGCCAGCCCGGAAGACAATGCGGTAAAAGCCACGGCCTTGAGTAATGGCACGCTGGTGTTAAAAATCAGTGCATTTCAAAGCCAGACTGCCGTACAGATTCAGGATGCGATTAGTAATTACCAGAAAACCAGCCAATTGAATGCGGTATTGCTGGATTTAAGGGATAACCCGGGTGGTTTACTATCCGCAGCGGTTGAGATAGCTGACCTGTTTCTTGATGAAGGCATGATTGTATCCACCAAAGGGCGGGGCGAGCCGGAGCAGCGTTATCAGGCCCTGCCACCGGCGGCTTATCCCAAGGTGCGCGTGGCGGTATTACTAAATCATTATTCGGCATCGGCTGCGGAAGTGCTGGCGGGTGCCTTCCAGGATAACAAGCGCGCCATTATTATGGGCGAGAACAGTTACGGTAAAGGCTCGGTGCAAAAGTTATGGCCCATTGCCGATGGCCGGGCGATTAAAATGACGGTGGCACGTTACTACACCCCCAGTGGCCGTCTGATTGAGGGTAAGGGAATTAAGCCCGATATTAAAATTGATGATAGTCCGATAACAAATGGTGTTGACAGCAGCCTGGAATACGCCTTGCAGGCATTGCAGCTTTACAGCCAGTTACCCAAATAGTGGAAAAAGCATAAAAAGTGACGGTTTGGCTGGTTTTATAAGTTTTTAATTTAATTAAGATATTTTGTAAGTAGAACCTGTTTCTGGTAATATTTCTAATTAACGTTTGTAAATAATAATTACTATTATTAATATTAGCGTGTATTTGTTGTGCGCTTTTGTCACATCATCCTTGTAAATTAGAATGGGGAATACCAATGTCAAGCTTTGCCCGATTTAGCCTGCGCCCGTTAAGCGTAGCCGTGCAACTCTCTTTTTTTGGCATGCTTTGCGTGAGTGCAGGTGCCTATGCGAATGA
>JASLIR010000250.1 GCA_030152125.1 Alkanindiges sp. | reverse complement strand
CTTAAAGCGGTCAATGTATTTTTGCAAATGCGCCTTGGTGGCTTCCTGCTTTTCAAATGCCTGCTGTTGCTGGGCCAGGCGCTCGGCACGGGTTTGTTCAAAGGTGGAATAATTGCCGGTGTATAAAACTACCTGGGCATTTTCAATGTGAATAATATGGTCGGTAATGGCATCTAAAAAGTCACGGTCATGCGAAATCAGTACCAGGGTACCTTCATAGGCTTTTAGCCAGTCTTCCAGCCACAGTACGGCGTCTAAATCCAGGTGGTTGGTCGGCTCGTCCAGTAATAATAAGTCAGAGCGGCTCATCAGGGTTTTGGCCAGGTTTAAACGCATGCGCCAGCCACCGGAAAAGCTGGAAACCGGCAAACGTGTCTGGCTTTCGCTAAAGCCTAAACCTGCCATCATCTGTGCTGCTTTGGCTGCGGTACTGTAACCATCAATTTCGCCAAAGCGGCCATGCAGGGCAGCCAGCTCGTTAAAGTCGATATGGTCGGATTCGTGTTCCAATTTCTGGTTGATCTGCCACCATTCTTCGTCGCCGGACAGTACAAAATCAATAGCCGCAGTTTCCTGCGTTTCAACTTCCTGCGCCATGTGCGCTACTGTCCAGGTGGCCGGCCGGCTTAAGGTGCCCATATCACCACTGATGTCGCCCAGTAGTGCGGCAAACAGGGTGGATTTACCAGCACCATTCACCCCGGTCAGGCCGATTTTCCAGCCGGGATGCAGTTGCATGCTGGCTTTTTCAAACAATAATCGACCACCACGCCGAATGGCAAAATCTTGGAGCTGAATCATGCAGACGCCTTTGATTGATCAGTATAATAGATGGGTGAATTTTAGTGAGTTCACCTTTTAAAGGATAGTAAAAATATACCGATTTTCTATTTAAAGGTTTTATTAAGAGTTATTGATGCTATTTTAGAGGTTATTTGAAATGACGGCATTAAAGTGTCTGCCTAATATCAAAACAGCACCAAAATATACTAAAAATTGACAAAAAACTTCGCATGAAAAAATTAAAACCCTATATTGTTTATCAGTATTGTTGGTTAGAATATCAAGCCAACGTATAACGATCCTAAACTCGTTAAAACGCCTCTAGGAAGATTTTACCAGGAAGATTATGATGAAAAAAACAGTAATGGCAATGGCTGCCGCCACCGCGTTTACCCTTTCCACAGGTGCCCAAGCTGCGCAAACCTTATGTGTATTTGACTTGTTAGGTACAGCGGGTGACATGTATGCGCTCATGAAAGATTATTCATTAGCGTCCAAGGGCTGGGGTGCTGACGTTCAATTAAAATCATACACCGATGAGCGTGTTGCTGCAGAAGACTTTAAAGCCGGCAAATGTGATGGTGTAAGTATTACCGGTATGCGTGGTCGCCAGTTTAATACCTTTACCGGTTCCCTGGATGCCATTGGTGCCATTCCAAGTTCTACCATTGCCCAAAGCGTGATGCAGTTAATGGCTAGCCCTAAACTGGCTTCCAACATGGTTAATGGCAGCTATGAAGTAGTTGGTGTTGTACCACTGGGTTCTGCTTACCTGCTGGTAAATGACCGTAGCATCAACACCCTGGCTAAAGCAGCCGGCAAGAAGTTTGCGGTACTGGACTATGACAAGGCGCAGGCTAAAATGGTTCAGCAGGTTGGTGCACAGCCGGTATCTGCCGACATTACCAACTTTGGTAGCAAGTTCAATAACGGTCAGGTAGATGTTATTGGTGCACCTGCCATGGCGTTTAAACCGCTGGAACTGCATAAAGGTTTAGGTACCAAAGGTGCGATTATCCGTTTCCCGGTACTGCAGGTAACTGGTAACGTGATTGTACGTAAAGACAAGTTCCCGGCTGATTTTGGCCAGAAATCGCGTACCTGGGTTGCTTCCCAGTTGCCACGTATGATGAGCCTGTTAAACAAGCAGGAAACAGCCATTCCAGCCAAATACTGGATGGATATTCCGGCTAATGACAAAATTGGTTATGTAAAACTGATGCGTGAATCGCGTATTGCACTGACCAAAGAAGGCATGTACAACAAAAACATGATGTCCCTGCTGAAAAAAGCGCGTTGTCAGGCTGAACCATCCAGCTTTGAATGTGCGTTGACAGACGAGTAATCCGGTTTTAGTAACCACTGGACGAAATTCGAGAAACCCGGTGCAAACCGGGTTTTTTAATTGAAAAAGTTATAAAAAAAGCGTGCTGAAAATGTCATATATAAGGCCACGAGTGTGATAGTTTTGTCATTGTTTTTGGTATATGATCGCGGTGAAAATACCCCTGGGGCCAATAGTGATGGCTTCTGACAATTTGCTGATAAGGAATGACGCATGAATAAAAAAATTACTGCTGCGCTGGCCATTGCTGCAAGCGCGATGCTATCCAACACGGCTCAGGCCAAACAGACTTTTTGTGTGTTTGACCTGGTAGGTACAGCCGGTGACGTGTATGCCCTGATGAAAGATTATGCTTTGGCCGCCAAAGGCTGGGGTGCTGATATTGAATTAAAACCATATACCGATGAGCGTGTTGCCGCTGAAGATTTTAAAGCTGGCAAATGTGATGGTGTAAGTATTAGTGGTATGCGTGGTCGCCAGTTTAATGCCTTTACCGGTTCCCTTGATGCGATTGGTGCATTGCCTGATTTAAAACAGGAAGTGAGCGTGATGCAGTTACTGGCCAAGCCACAGCTAGCAGCGGATATGGTAAATGGCAACTATGAGGTATCCGGTGTGATTCCTGTAGGTGCAGCTTACCTGTTTGTAAATGACCGCAGCCTGAATACGCTGGCTAAAGCTGCCGGTAAGAAAATTGCCGTACTGGACTATGACAAGGCACAGGCCAAAATGGTACAGCAAGTTGGTGCCCAGCCGGTATCTGCCGACATTACCAACTTTGGCAGCAAGTTCAACAACGGTCAGGTAGACATTATTGGCGCGCCGATTGTGGCCTATAAGCCTTTGGAATTGTACAAAGGCCTGGGTGAAAAAGGCGGTATTGTACGTTTCCCACTGTTGCAGGTAACTGGTAACGTGATTATCCGTAAGGATCAGTTCCCGGCTGGTTATGGTCAAAAATCCCGTGAGTGGGTTGCATCCCAGTTACCGCGTGCTTTCAGCATGCTGGGTAAAATGGAAAAAGACGTGCCAGCTAAATACTGGATGGAAATTCCACCAAATGACCGGGTTGGTTATGTAAAGCTGATGCGTGAATCGCGTATTGCCTTGACCAAAGACGGTATTTACAACAAGAAAATGATGTCCTTGTTGAAAAAAGTACGTTGCCAGGCAGAGCCATCCAGCTTTGAATGTGCGCTGAATGACGAGTAATGTTGCTGCGCTGACAGCATGAGTTATTCCAGAAAGCCCGGGTAACCGGGCTTTTTTATTGCCAGAATGGCCGGATGAATTGCAACAATGTATCATCCATTTACAGATAGCGCTTGAAAAATGGCTCAAACATCGCAATCATATGTAGCATATAATGGTATATGAAGCTAATGCCTGTACCCACCGTTTGAATAACGGCGCAGGCTGGAGAGAAACATGAATGCACCTGCGTTGGTACTTACTGATAATGCTGCAAAAAAAGTACGCCAGTTACGTGACGGGGAAGGCAGTAGCGATTTAATGCTGCGCGTGTATGTAACCGGTGGCGGCTGTTCGGGCTTTTCCTACGGTTTTAGTTTTGCTGAAGCTGCCAATGATGACGATGCCCGCTTTGAAAATGGCGATGTGGCCATGCTGGTGGATTCTTTAAGTTACCAGTATTTGCTGGGTTCCGAAGTGGATTATATAGAAGGTTTGGAAGGTTCCCGCTTTGTGGTGAAAAACCCGAATGCAACCACCACCTGTGGCTGTGGTTCTTCCTTTTCGGTATAAGCTTTTTAAAATGAAAAATAGCAGCGTAAAGCTGCTATTTTTTTGGCTGTAAATGGGTGGTCTGGAGGGGTAGCCCTCCAGGTCATCGCAAAAATAGCCTTCGCGTGCGAAGGCGATTTTTGCGCCTTTGATTTTATAAGCATGCCCATATATTTTTTAATAAAATCAAAAGCCAAACATTAGGATGGCTATATGCCTCTACGGCATCCGAACATTTGATA
>JASLIR010000225.1 GCA_030152125.1 Alkanindiges sp. | reverse complement strand
CACAAAGAGGCTCTGGATGAAGACTCCAAGCGTCGCCTCAGCACTAACCCGCTGCGTATTCTGGATAGCAAGATTGCCCAGACCCAGCAAATTTTACAGGCTGCGCCAAAACTGCACGACTTTTTGCAGGCCGATTCGCTGGCGCATTTTGAGCAGTTAAAGCAGTATCTGGATGCAGCAGGTATTCGCTACAGCATTAACCAGAAACTGGTGCGTGGCTTGGACTACTACAACAAAACCGTATTTGAGTGGACAACCACCTATTTAGGTTCGCAAGGTACGGTATGTGCCGGTGGTCGCTATGATGGCCTGGTGGGGCAGTTAAAAGGCAAACCGGAACAAAGCGTGCCAGCAGTTGGTTTTGCGCTGGGTATGGAGCGTTTGTTGCTGTTACTGGAACAGACCGATAGCGTGGTTGACCAGAGCGAATGTGATGTCTTTTTATCGGCCGATCCGGACTGCCAGGCACAGGCACTGATTCTGGCGGAGCAGTTGCGCGACAGTTTTGAACAGGCTGTGCTACAGGGTAAAAAGCTGATTCGCCTGAAAACAGGGTCGCAGGGTAGCCTGAAAAGCCAGATGAAAAAGGCTGATCAATCCGGTGCCAGACTGGCCCTGATTTTGGGGCAGCGTGAAATTGAACAGCAGCAGGTTGGTTTAAAAGTGCTGGCAACTGGCGAGCAGCAGCACATTGCCATAGATGCGCTTGCCAATTATTTGCTTGAACAATTTTCGCAACCCGCTACATTAAACAACTCTCATTTAACTGATGCTACAGGAAGCCCAGCATGACTGCATATACAGATGAAGAACAGGTCGATCGCTTAAAAGGTTTTCTGAAAGCTTATGGCAGTGCCCTTGTGAGTGGGGTGCTGATTGCCCTGATTGGCTTTTTTGGCTGGAAGTACTGGAATAACAAGCAGGCGGCGGATCGTTTTAAGCAGGCAACAGAATACCAGCAAGTGGTAGAAGCCGGGCAGCGCCTGGTGATGGCGCCTGATGATAAGGCCGCCCATACCCAGTTTTATGCGCAGACCGATGCACTGGTTAAAAAAAGCCCGGATAGTGGCTATGCGGTTCAGGCTTTGTTTTTAAGTGCCAGAATTGCGTCCAGCAAGCAGGAATATGCCCTGGCCGAAAAACAGCTAAGTAAAGTGACGGCAAGCGCCATTAAAGATGAAGGCCTAAAGCAGTTGGCCTGGGTGCGTGTTGCCTATATGCAGGCTGCACAGGCCAAGTATGATGCGGCATTAAACAGTCTGAAGAACGTGACCAACGAGGCGTTTGTGCCGAGTGCCAACGAAGCGAAAGGCGATATCCTGCTGTTAAAGAAAGATAATGCAGGTGCCAAGGCAGCCTATCAGGCCGCGTGGGATGCACTGGCGAAACGTGAAGAACCACGTCAGTTGTTGCAGGTAAAACTGGAAAGTCTGGGCGTATCTGTACCAGACCTGAAGATTGATGGCCCAATTCGCCAGCCACAGGCGGGAGTATAATGCGATGAGTACAAGTCCAATCATCAAGCCGCAACTCAGTTTGACAACACTGAGCAAAGCATTGTTTTTATCCGGGTGTATGGCGATGGTGCTTGGCTTGTCTGCTTGCAGCAGCAAAGACGTGAAGGAAGAACATAAGCCGAACCCGTTGCCTAAACTGGCACAAGTGGAAAAGCTGACGCCGGTATTTAAGGAAAGCATTGCCAGTGGTGAAAAAGATGATCCCCTGCGCCTGCAACTGGATGCTGATGCAGCCGCTATTTATGCAGTAAGCCGTGATGGCCATGTGGTGGCGTATACCCCGCAAGGCAAACGACTGTGGAAAGAGCGCCCGGCCAAAAAGGAAAAAGACATCAGCAGCGGTGTAAGTGCTGGTGAAGGCATTGTGGTGGTTGGTTCCGGCAACGGTAAACTGTATGCCCTGGATGCCACCACCGGCCAGTTAAAATGGCAGCGTCAGCTTTCCGGCTCCATTCTGGCGCCTTCCCTGATTGTGGGTGACCGCGTGATTACCCTGTGTAATGACGGCACAGCTTATGGTACCGATGCAGCAACCGGTGAGCCGGTCTGGGTGTTTGACACTCCGGCAGCATCACTCAGCGTACGTGGCACCGCTGCACCGGTGCTGGCTGATGATGATACGGTGGTGCTGGCCAGTGCCAATGCTTATGTGTATGGGCTGGATATACGCAGCGGGGTGCCAAAATGGCAGCGCCGCGTGGCGATCAGTGAAGGCCGTTCCGAAGTTCAGCGTCTGATTGATGTGGATGGTGATCCTTTAGTGGATGGTAATTACCTGTACACCGTCAGCTATCAGGGGCAGGTGACCGCAGTAGATTTAAGTTCGCAGCGTGTGGTGTGGACACAAAATACCAGTAGCCTGCGTGGTGTGGTGGTTGCCAATGGTCTGGTATATGTTGCAACCAGTGAAGGACAGGTGCAGGCTTATAATCAGGTTACTGGTGAGCCTGCCTGGAAACAGGAAAGCTTGTCTTATCGTGGTTTAAGTAACCCGGTGGTGTTGGGCCGTTATGTGGCTGTAGGTGATGAGGATGGTTATATCCATCTGCTTGATCCAAACAGCGGCAATATTCTGGGTCGGGTAAAAAGTAGTGGTGAAGTGCGCAGCATGCGTGTGATTAATGATCGTTTATATGTGGCAACCCGTACAGGTCACCTTAGTGTTTGGCAGGCCTCTTAATTCATGAAACCCGTTATAGCCTTAATTGGCCGCCCGAATGTGGGCAAATCTACCCTGTTTAACCAGATTACCAAAACGCGTAATGCGCTGGTGGCGGATATTCCGGGTTTAACCCGTGACCGCCAGTATGGTGATGCCACTCTTGATAATAAATCCTTTATTGTGGTGGATACCGGCGGTATAGGTGAAAGCGAGCAGGGTATTGATGTTTACATGGCGGAGCAATCACGCACTGCCATTGAAGAAGCCGATATTATCCTGTTTGTGGTAGATGCCCGTGCCGGTTTGCTGGCTTCCGATGAGCAGATTGCGCGTGACTTGCGTACCCTGGGTAAAAAAGTGCATCTGGTTGCCAACAAGGTCGATGGTGTACATGCCGAAGCAGCCGTGAGCGAGTTTTTTAAGCTTGGTTTTGGCGAGCCGCATCATGTGGCTGCCAGCCATGGCCGCGGTGTGGCGCAGCTGATGGAAGAAGTGCTGGCTGAATTGCCGGAAGATGTGCCACTGGAAGATCAGGAGCACATCAAGGGTTTGCGTCTGGCAGTAATTGGCCGCCCGAATGTGGGTAAATCCACACTGGTAAACCGCCTGCTGGGTGAAGACCGTGTGGTGGTGTTTGACATGCCGGGTACCACGCGCGACAGTATTTATATTCCCTATGAGCGCCAGGGCAAGCAATATACCCTGATTGACACCGCCGGTGTACGCCGCCGTGGCCGTGTAAATGAAGTGATTGAAAAGTTTTCCGTCGTGAAAACCTTGCAAGCCATTAAAGATGCGCATGTGGTGGTGGTGGTTCTGGATGCGCGTGAAGGTATTGTTGAGCAGGATTTACACCTGCTGGGCTTTGCACTGGAAGCCGGACGTGCAGTGGTAATTGCCATTAATAAATGGGATGGCATGAACGATTATGACCGTTCGCAAGTGAAAGAGGCGATAGAGCGCCGTTTTGACTTTATTCCA